>NZ_JAGPXZ010000536.1:0-4379 GCF_018070305.1 Micromonospora sp. M51
GAGCACACCGCCGAGTTGATGGGGGCGGTGCTCGGTTGGGATGCGGCCACCCGGGCCCGCGAGGTCGAGCACTACCGCGCCCGGGTGGAGGCGGAGCGGCAGTCCCAGTTGATGCCGGACGACGCGGCGGCGGACGCCGCCCGGTTGGGCGCTCCGGACGTCCGGGGTTACGCGGCCGACCGGGGTGGTGACGGTCAGGCGGAGCTGCGACAGTCCGCTCGATGACGAATTGCGACGTTACCAATGGGTAACTATCGATACCGACCCGGATGGTGGTTTCGAACGCTACCTACGGTGGGGTAGGTTTCCGCGCGTGCAACACCGCGCCCGCCCTCGTCTGCTCGGACCCCTGCTCGCCGTCGCAATCGCCAGCGCCCTGACCGGGTGCTCGCTCTTCGACCGGGACAAGCCGAGCAGCTCGGTGGAGCAGACGACGGGCACGGCGGGTGGCGGATCGCAGCTGGAGATCCCCACCACTGTCGCCGCCGGCCAGGTCAGCCTGCTCCAACGCCTCGGTGAGGACGGGCCGATGCGCACTCTGAGCGTCGAGCGCAACGGCGCGTGGCAGTGCGTCGACTGCGCCGGCGACGGGGTGACCTCCCGGGGCACCCTCGCACCGGAGTTGACCGAGCGGCTCCAGGTGCTGCTGGCCAACCCGGCGCTGGCCGACGAGACCGATCAGGCCCGTCGGTACCGGACCACCTGCATCGACGCGCTGACGTCCAGCCTCATCACCTCGACCGGGCTGATCACCTCACAGGACTGCCCCGGTGAGGAGCTCACGCCGGTCGCCGGGGAGATCCTGCTGCTGCTGACCCAGGCCACCCCGGCCGAGGTCAAGGGCTGACCGCAGCCGGTCAGAGCACCTTGCCCGGGTTGAGCAGGCCGGCCGGGTCGAGCGCCGACTTGATCGCCTGATGTACCCGGACGCCGACCGGCCCGACCTCCTGGGCCAGCCAGTCCCGTTTGAGCAGCCCCACCCCGTGCTCGCCGGTGCAGGTGCCGCCCAGGTCCAGGCCGAGCCGCATGATCTCGTCAAAGGCTCGCCGGCCCCGCGCCACGCTCGCCGGGTCGGCCCGGTCGACCACGATGTTCGGGTGCATGTTGCCGTCCCCGGCGTGCCCCACCACGCCGATCGGCACCTCGCACTCGGCGGCGATCCGGGCGACCCCGTCCAGGAGCGCGGCGAGTGCGCCCCGCGGCACCGCCACATCGTCGATCACCAGGCCGCCGTTGCCGCCCGGGTAGGTGTCCGCCGCGAACTTCTCCATGGCCGGGTGGGCCAACCGCCGGGCCTGTAGCAGTGCCGCCGCCTCCACCGCGTCGGTGGCCGCGTAGACCTCGTCGGCACCGACGGCCTCGCACACCTCGGCCAGCACCGCCAGGTCGTCCGCCGCCCGGGTGCCGGTGTCCGCGGCGGCCAGCAGCAGGGCCTGCGCGTCGGTCCGCAACCCCATCGGCTGGTACGCCTCGATCGCCCGCAGGTGGGTCTGGTCCAGCAACTCCAGCAGGCTGGGGGTGAGCCCGCGAGCCGCGATCTCGGCCACCGCCGCGCCGGCGGTGGCGACGGACGGAAAGACCGCCACCAGGGTCAGCGAGTCGGCCGGGGCGGGCCGCAGCGCCACGGTCACCTCGGTGATCACGCCGAGGGTGCCCTCCGAACCGACGAACAGCCGGGTCAGGTCGTAGCCGGCCACTCCCTTGGCCGTCCGCCGCCCGGTGCGCAGCACCTCGCCGGAGGCGAGCACCACCTCCAGGCCGAGCACGTACTCGGTGGTCACGCCGTACTTGACGCAGCACATGCCGCCGGCGTTGGTGGCCACGTTGCCGCCGATCGTGGACGACTCCCAGGAACCGGGGTCGGGCGGGTACCAGAGGCCCTGCTTGGCCACCGCACCGGCCAGCGCCGCGTTGACCACCCCCGGTTGGACCACAGCGATCCGGCTCACCGGATCGATCTCCCGGATCTCGTTCATCGCGACGGTGCTGAGCACCACCGCGCCGTCCACCGCGTTCGCCGCGCCGGCCAGCCCGGTCCGCGCACCCTGCGGCACCACCGGTACGCCGTGTCGCGCCGCGGCCTGGACCACGGCGACCACCTGCCCGGTGTCGCGCGGGCGGGTCACCACCAACGGCAGGCCGGCGGCGCACAGGTCGGCCTCGTCGCGCTGGTGCATCAGCAGCAGGTCCGGGTCGGTGAGCACGGCGTCGTCACCGAGCGCGGCGCGCAGGTCGTCGAGGAGCGCGGTGGCAGCCATGCAGCCGAGGCTAAGCCGCCGACCGGCGATCAACAACATGATCGACTCGACGGGATAGCTTGGACATCATGCTCTACCTGGACCGGCCGGCCTGGCCGTGGCGCGGCCGGCTCTGGTCGCACCTGATCAGTGACGTCTCGTACGCCGAGCTGCACGCCTTCGCCGAGACGCTCGGCGCGCCGAGGCGCGGCTTCGACCGGGACCACTACGACATCCCGGCCGACCGGTTCGCGGCGGCGGTGTGGCTCGGTGCGCAGGTCGTGCCGAGCCGGGAACTGGTCCAGTTGCTCCGCAGCACCGGCCTGCGTCGCCCGAAGCACCTGGTCAGCCCGCGTTCTGCGGCTCCCCGCTGAGCGCGGCGAGTTCCCGGCGCACGTTGGCCCGGGCGGGCTCTTCCCACCGGGTCGCCAGCGGCGGCAGCCGGAACAGCGCGGGCAGCGCCAGCAGGCCGGTCAACACCGCGGCCCGTCCAGCCCGGAAGGCCGGCTCCGGCACGTGGGCGTACTCCCGGCGGATCGCCGCCGCGTACCGCTCGTAGCGGGCCGGCGGCGCGGCCAGCACGGCCAGGTCCGCATCGCAGAGCAGCGCGCCGTCCCGGTCGTCCGGGGTCACCGAGTGCCCGGCGGTGAGCACCACCAGGCGGCGCACCTCGGCCACCGTGGACGTCGGCACCCCGAGCCCGGTGAGCACGCTCCCGGCCAGCGCCGCGCTGTCGCGTTCGTTGGCGTCGCCAGCGGCCCGGGGGTCGTAGACCACGTCGTGGAACCAGGCCGCCAACCGGACCACGTCGACCCGATCGGCCAGGTCGGCGTGCTGGTCCACCACATCGAGCACCGCCGTCAGATGGGCCAGCGTGTGATAGTGCCGGTGCGGCTCCCGCCACCGGGCGATCACCATCTCCCCGGCCCGGGTCGTGTCCGGGTCGGGCCTCGCGCCGGCATCCCGGGCCGCCGCCCGCCACCGGTCCAGCAGATCAGCCACCGCCCGAGTCTGCCGCATCCGCCCGCGACGCGCCGGACGGGAGGATTCAGCGAGCCCACCACGGGTAGTCGCGCCCATGGCCGTGGCCCGCGACAAGCGACCTCCGGTGGTACGACGTACCGCGCTGCGTGAAGGGCTGGTGGACATCGACGGCGCGCGGATCGCCGAAGCCACCCAAGAGCTGCGTCACCGCGGTCGAGCCACCCTGCACGACCGGCTGCACCGGGTACGGATGGCCGGTGGGCTCGCCGTGCAGGCCGGGCTGGCGGCCGGGCTCGCGTACTTCGTCTCGCACCGGCTGCTCGGCAACCCGCAACCGGTCTTCGCGCCGATCTCCGCGGTCGGCACCCTGGCCGCCTCGGTCGGTCAGCGGTTCCGCCGGACGGTGGAGCTGATCGTCGGGGTGGGCGTCGGGGTGGCAGTCGGTGACCTGCTGATCTACTTCCTCGGCACTGGCGCGTGGCAGCTCGGCCTGGTGGTCACCGTGGCGATTCTGCTCACCATCTTCGCCGGGGCGAGCGTGGCGATCGTCATCCAGGCGGCGGCCACCGCGGTGCTGATCGTGACGCTGAGCCCGTCGACCCAGAACCTGGAGATCCCCCGCTTCGTCGACGCGTTCCTCGGCGGTGGGATCGCGCTGCTGGTCACGGCGGTGCTGCTGCCGCTGAACCCGCTCCGGGTGATCAACCGGGCCGCCCGACCCGCCCTGGACCTGCTCGCCTCCCAGCTCGACGCCACCGCCGACGGGCTGCGCAACCGGGACCGCGCCACCATCCAGGGCGCGCTGGAGAGGTTGCGCAACAACAAGGAGGAGTTGGCCACGCTGGGCGAGGCGATCGAGGGGGCGAAGGAGACCGCCACCCTCTCCCCGGCCCGTTGGCACCGCCGCGACGAACTGACCCACTACGCCGAGGCGGCCGACCCGATCGACCGGGCGATGCGCAACAGCGGCACGTTGATCCGCCGGTCCGTCACGCTGGTCGAGGACGAGGAACCGGTGCCCGATCCGATGCCGGACGCGATCGGCCACCTCGCCGAGTCGGTCCGGCTGCTCAAGCACGAGTTCGCCGCCGGTGAGGAGCCGGAGAAGGCCCGGGAACGGTCACTGCGGGCGGTCAGCGAGGCCGGCCGGGCGTACGG
>NZ_JAGPXZ010000537.1:0-4374 GCF_018070305.1 Micromonospora sp. M51
GGGCGGGCGGGCGACGGTCGCACTGCCGGCCTTCTCGACCGGACGCAGCGCGGCGGTGCCCTGAGTCGGGAACTCGCGCGCCCCCCGGGCGCGAGTCTCCCCCTGCCGGTTCACTCGATCGATGCGTGGCGTACCGTTTCCGAGGCGTGGAGCCCGCTCCGCCGCGATCCGGCCCCCCGACCGCGGTGCGCGCTGCCCGCCGCCGGTGACGTCCCGGCGGTCGCGCTTGTCAATGCTCATGTCCCTCCCCCTCAACATCCGTCCCTCTAGCCGTCCCGGTGCCCCTGACCCCCCACGGATCAGGCGGACCCCGTGCCCGGTTGGTGCATTCCCTTCACCCGTCGGCGGGACCGTTCGCGGTCGGTCCGCCCAAGCTCTGTCGCGTTCGGGTCGAGTCGCTCCGCGGCCCGCAGCCGCACCGAGGCGGCCCGCGGGTTCGCGGCGACCTCCGCCTCCCCGGGCAGTTCGGCGCCCCGGCTGAGCAGCCGGAACGTCGGACCGGACCCGGGAAGCTCGACCGGGAGGTCAATCGGGCCCTTACTGCGGACCCGGTCCGTGAGGGCCGCCTTGGTGAGCCTGTCCTCCAGCGAGTGGTAGGACAGGACCACCATGCGACCGCCCACGGTCAGTGCGTCGAGTGCGGATGGCAACGCTGTCTCCAGCGCTGCCAGCTCTCTGTTTACCTCGATCCGTAAAGCCTGAAACGTTCTCTTTGCCGGGTGACCGCCCGTTCGTCGGGCTGGCGCCGGAATGGAGTCCCGAACCAGCTCCGCCAGCAGCGCGGACGAGGTGATCCGGGCCCGCTCCCGCTGCCGGATGATCGCCGAGGCGATCCGACCGGCGAACTTCTCCTCGCCGTAGACCCGCAGCACCCGGGCCAGATCCGGATGCGCGTACGTGTTGACCACCTCCTCGGCGGTCACCCCCCGGGTCTGGTCCATCCGCATGTCCAGCGGCGCGTCCTGGGCGTACGCGAACCCGCGGTCGGGCGCGTCCAACTGCAACGACGAGACACCCAGGTCGAACAGGATGCCGTCGATGGCCGGATAGCCCAGCCGCTCCAGCACGTCCGGCAACTCGTCGTAGACGGCGTGCTCCAGGTGCACCCGATCGGCGAACCGGGCCAACCGGACCCGCGCGTGAGCGAGCGCCTCGGTGTCCCGGTCGAGCCCGATCAGGACCGTCTCCGGATGCGCCTCGAGCACCGCCTCCGCGTGCCCGGCCAGGCCGAGCGTCGCGTCGACGTAGACCGTCCGGCCGCCTCGACCCAGCGCGGGGGCCAGCAGCTCGAGGCACCGCTCGAGCAGCACCGGCACGTGCGTGCCGCGCAACTCCCCCATGTTGACCCCCACTGGTTGAAACGTCCGTTCTTCTCGTGCGCCTGTCGTCGGACGGCGCTGCCGTCGTACCGCCAGATCCCCATCCGCTCCCGCCTGACACCGGACCGTCGCCCAGTGACTGGATCGTGCGCCTGGCACCGGGGAAGTGATGCCAGGAACTCGAAAGCGGCTGGAGATCTCGCAGTACGTCGGGCGCCGTTACCGCCCTACAGACCGCCGGGCAGCACCCCCTCCTCGATGTCGGCGAAGTCGTCTTCGCTCTCGGCGAGGTAGGTCTCCCAGGCGACCTTGTCCCAGATCTCCACCCGCGTGCTCGCGCCGATCACCACCAACTCGCGGTTGAGTGCGGCGTAGGCGCGCAGGTGGGCCGGAATGGTCACCCGACCCTGCTTGTCCGGAACCTCGTCGTGCGCACTGGCGAAGAAGACCCGGCTGTAGGCCCGGGCCGCCTTGTGTGTCATCGGCTGTGCGCGCAACTGCTCCGCGATCCGCTGGAACTCAGGAGTCGGGAAGACGTAGAGGCAGCGCTCCTGCCCTTTGGTGACCACGACACCCCCCGCCAGCTCATCCCGGAACTTCGCCGGAAGGATCAACCGGCCCTTTTCGTCCAGGCGCGGAGTGTGGGTGCCGAGAAACATCGGCCCAACCCCCTCGCCCTTGAGCGGCGTTCGCGGCGCCGCTGACCCCCCGGGCCGGTGAGCCCTCCCGGCCTCACCATTGGTCCCCACTCTACTCCACTTCCCTCCACCCGCAACCAAATTCACCCGCGCGGCGCGCCTTACTCGGGGGCAAAACCGCACGTCACGAGGGGTGGAGCGGAGTGGAGGGCGCCGGCCGCCCCTCGGCGTGGTCCGCTTTCCGACATAGATCGACTCCGTCCGGGGGACGCCGACCCGGCCGCCCGCGCAGCCACCACGGCCGAACGGTTCACCGTCGGCGGCGATCTGGTGGGGCCGGCGGTCCGGTAACCTCGCTCGCGTGACGGACGCGAAAATGCCCCTACGGGCCAAGGTGGCCAGCTCCGTGTCACGGACCGCCGCGGCGCTCTCCCGGGCGGCTGGCCGTGGCGACGGTTCGGTGATCGGCGGGTGGATCGGCCTGAAGATCGACCCGGACCTGCTGGCCCACCTGTCGGCCGGGCGCGCGATCGCGCTCGTCTCCGGCACCAACGGCAAGACCACCACCACCCGGTTGACCTCCGCCGCGGTCGGCGTGCTCGGCCGGGTCGCCACCAACTCGTTCGGCGCCAACATGCCCAGCGGGCACACCTCGGCGCTGGCCAAGGCCGGCAGCACCCCGTACGCGGTGCTGGAGGTCGACGAGCACTATCTGGCCCAGGTGCTGGAGGCGACCGAGCCACACGTGGTCGCGCTGCTGAACCTCTCCCGCGACCAGCTCGACCGCGCCAAGGAGGTCGCCATGATGGCGCAGCTCTGGCGCGCGGCGCTGGTCCGGCACACCGACGTACGGGTGGTGGCCAACGCCGACGACCCGCTGGTGGTGTGGGCCGCCACCCCGCCTGGCGACCCCGCCCGGGGCATCAAGCCGCCGCACGTGACGTGGTTCAGCGCCGGCCAGCGCTGGCACGACGACTCCTGGGTCTGCCCGGAGTGCGGCTCGACGATCCAGCGCTCCGGCGAGCAGTGGTGGTGCACCGGCTGCCCGCTACGGCGACCGGAGCCGCACTGGGTCGTCGAGGACGAGGGCGTGCTCGACCCCAGCGGCGCCTGGCACAAGGTCTCCCTCCAGCTGCCCGGCAAGGTCAACCTCGGCAACGCGGCGACGGCGCTGGCGGTGGCGGCCGAGTTCGGCGTCCGCCCGGTCGACGCGGTGTCCCGCCTCGGCATCGTCACCTCGGTCGCCGGCCGCTACGCGCAGGTCGACAAGGACGGGCGCAACATCCGGCTGCTGCTGGCCAAGAACCCGGCCAGCTGGCTGGAGGCGTTCGACATGGCCGACGAAGCGCCGACCCTGCTCTCCATCAACGCGCGCGACCCCGACGGCATGGACACCTCCTGGCTCTACGACGTCGACTTCGCCCCGCTCCGGGGCCGGCAGGTGCTGATCACCGGCGACCGGGCGTACGACCTGGCGGTGCGGCTGGACGTCAACGACGTCCCGTTCCAGCACGTCCGGACGTTCGACGACGCGCTCCGGGCGGTCCCGCCCGGGCGGCTGGAGGTCATCGCGAACTACACCGCGTTCCAGGACATCCGAGCGGAGTTGGACCGTGTCATCTGAGAGTCTGCGCATCGTCTGGATCTACCCCGACCTGCTCTCCACCTACGGAGACCGGGGCAACGCCCTGATCCTCGCCCGTCGGGCCCGTCAGCGCGGGATGCCGGTCGAGGTGCTGGAGGTCCGCTCGGATGAGCGGCTGCCCGCGACCGCCGACATCTACCTGGTCGGCGGCGGCGAGGACGGCCCGCAGGCGCTGGGCGCCCAGCGGCTGCTCGCCGACGGCGGCCTGCACCGCGCTGTCGCCCAGGGCTCGGTCGTGTTCGGCGTCTGCGCCGGCTACCAACTGCTCGGCACGTCGTTCTTCGCCAAGGGCGTGCAGTGCCGCGGGCTGGAGCTGCTCGACCTGCAGTCCGACCGGGGTGAGACCCGGGCCGTGGGCGAGCTGGCCGGCGAGATCGACCCCCGGCTGGGCCTGCCCCCGCTCACCGGCTTCGAGAACCACGGCGGTCGCACCCACCTCGGTCCGGAGGTCTCGCCGTTGGCCCGGGTCACCGCCGGGGTGGGCAACGACGGCGCCACCGAGGGCGCGTGGCGCGGCAAGCTCCTGGGCACCTACTCGCACGGCCCGGCGCTGGCTCGCAACCCGGCCCTGGCCGACCTGTTGCTGCGCTGGGCCACCGGGGCGCACCAGCTCCCGCCGTTGGACGACACCTGGTCGGACCGGCTCCGCAACGAGCGCCGCTCCGCGGTGGCCGCCGCCCGGGCATGATCCGCGCCGTCCGGCGGCTGCTCCGGCAGCCGTCGGCCGTCCGGTTCGCCCTGCTCGTGCTGCTGATCGGCGCCTGCGGGTTAC
>NZ_JAGPXZ010000538.1:0-4363 GCF_018070305.1 Micromonospora sp. M51
CGCTGGGCTCGTAGTTGATCGTTACACCCTGGCACTTCTGCTGGTACGCCTTGATCCACTCGGCCATGGCGTTCTTCTGCGCCGACGAGCCCTGGGCGTTCAGCGTGCCGGTAGCGCAGTCGACCGCGGCGGCCGAGCCCGAAGCGCTGGCGCCGGAGGCGGGCTCGTTGTTGTCCGAGCCGCATGCGCTGAGACCGAGCGTCGCAGCAAGGGCGAGGCCGGCAATCGCGCCGTACCGCTGGAGCTTCACCTGAGGGGTTTCCCTTCGCGTCTGACTTGGCGCCCCGATCCGGGGCCCGAGGACCGGCACTGACCGGCTGACACGAAAGTTAGAAGTGCCAGGTAGCCGGTTCGCCGGTCGCAAGTGAACGCGAGGTGAACACGTACGGCCGTTGAGGTGACCGCTCGCTGAGGGTGAGTTGTCCGTTAAGTGAACCGGGATGCACCTGTCGGAAGTATGGGTATATTTCCGGTTCGCTGTTATGTCGCCGACGCCCGGCCGTTACCCGCCGGTGACCCGCTCGGCGCGACGGCGGACGGTCAGCCCAGGTGGTAGTTGATGTGCGCGGACCAGCGGGCGAAGCCCAGCCGCTCGTAGAGCGCGACGGCCCCGGTGTTCGAGTCGTCCACGTAGAGCATCACCCGGTCCAGGCCGCGCTTGTCCCGCAGGTGCGCCAGCCCGGCGGTGGTCAGGGCCCGGCCGAGCCCGCCGCCGTGCGCGGTCGGCTCCACCCCCAGCACGTACACCTCGCCGATCCGGGCCGACCCCGGCCGCTCGTGCACCTTGGTCCAGTGGAAACCGAGCAGCCGGCCGGTAGCTGTCTCCTCGGCGAGCAGGAAGCCCGCCGGGTCGAACCACGGCTCGGCGAGGCGGACCCGCAGGTCGTCCGACGTCCACCGGCCCTGCTCGGGGTGCTCGGCGAAGGCCCGCGCGTTGAGGGCCAGCCAGGCCGCGTCGTCCGCCCCAGGTCGGAACGCGCGCAGCGTCACCCCGTCGGGCAGGCGTGGCTCACCCAGCGGGGCGGCCAACGGTCGGCGCAACTGCCAGAGCACCCGGGCCCGGGTGAAGCCGAGGTCGACGGCGAGCGCGGCGGCCGACGGGTGGTCGCCGTGCGCCCACGCCCGCAGCGGCCCGGTGGCCGAGGCGAGTACGCCCCGGGCCAGCGCCCGGCCGGTGCCCCGTCGCCGGTACGCGGGGTGCACCACCAGCTCGACCCCGATCCCGTCGACCGGGTCGGTGGTGTCCAGGTGCGCGTACCCGGTGAGGGTGCCGTCGTCGGCACGGGCGATCAGGTGCACGGCGGCGGCGTCGGGGTCGCGCAGCCGGAGCAGGACGTGTTCGTCGAGCGGGTCCGCCCCGTCGGTGTCACCCGCTGAACTGGCGAGGGCCAGTACGTCGGCGATCTCCGCCGCCGCCAGTCGGTCGGTCCGGGTCACCTGGTCGCTGGTCGGCTCCGCGCTGCTCATTCCGCCACCGTATCCGCTGCGTGTCGTGACGCCCGGACCGTCGCCGCAAAGCCGCGGCTCAGGTCGGGTCGGTGGGGAGGGCCTCCAGCTCGAAGCGGGCGGTCAGGTCGGGCAGGATCTGGCGCAGCGCGTCCACCGTGCCCTGCCGGTCCCCACCGGCGTCGTGCAGCAGCACCACCGAGCCCGGTTCGGCCTGGCTCAGCACCGTCGCGGTGATCTTGTTGGCGCCGGGCAGGTCCCAGTCCGACGGGTCCACCGACCAGTGCAGCGGGGTCATGCCGAGCTGCCGGGCCGTCGACACCACCGGGTACGTCCAGGCCCCGCCCGGCTGGCGGTACCAGACGATCGGGGCGTTCGGCACCGCCGCCCGGATCGCTGCGTTGGTGCGAAGCAGGTCGGAGCGGATCGCGTCGGCCGACCGGGCGCCCAGGCCGACGTCGTGGTGCCAGGAGTGGTTGCACAGCGTGTGCCCGTCGTCCACTATCGACTGGACCAGGTCGGGGTGGTTCTGCGCGTTCTCGCCGACCACGCAGAACGTGGCGCGCACGTCGTATTCGCGCAGCAGGGCGAGGACCTGCGGGGTGTAGCGCGGGTCCGGCCCGTCGTCGAAGGTCAACGCGAGCCGCGGCGTGCCGGTGGTGGAGTGCGCGCCGAACAGTTTGTCGCCTCCGGCGTCTCGCCCGGATCCGTCCTGGCCGGTCTCGACCGGGCCGGCGCTGCTGCTGGCGCCCGGTGTCGCGCCCGGCTCACCGACGCTGGGTTGGTCGGCGTAGTGCGGCCCGTCGGCGTTCGTGGTGACGCCGGCGGTGTGCGGCGGCGTCTGGTCGGGGACGAGGCTGCGGCCGAGCACGTACGCGGAGCCGAGCAGGCCCGCCACCACCAGCGTCACTATCCCCGCGGCCCGCGCGGTGGAGTTGCCCCCCGTCACGACTTCCGCCCGGCCCGCCGGTCACGCCGGCCCGTCGCCCCCGTGTTCAGTGCGCGCACCATCGCCCCTTTCTCCGACAAACCCGGCAGTCAGAATAGAGCCGCCAAGCTGCGCAAAAAGGGCATATGGGAAATCGCCCGGGGTGGTCCGCGAATCAGACCGGCACTGGGGCGTGCTCCGCCTCGGGAAGCGACCGCGACGGCGGAACGACGAACTTGTAGCCGACCTGGCGGACGGTGCCGATCATCGACTCGTACTCCGAGCCGAGCTTGGCGCGCAGTCGTCGGACGTGCACGTCCACCGTGCGGGTGCCGCCGAAGTAGTCGTAGCCCCAGACCTCGCGCAGGAGCTGGTCGCGGGTGAACACCCGACCCGGGTGCTGGGCCAGGAACTTCAGCAGCTCGAACTCCTTGTAGGTGAGGTCGAGCGGGCGACCCTTGAGCTTCGCCGCGTAGGTGTCCGGATCGATGGTCAACTCGCCGGCCCGGATCGAGCCGCCCGCGCCGGCGGTCGCGTTGCTGAGCCGGCCCACCGCCAGCCGCAGCCGTGCCTCGACCTCGGCGGGGCCGGCCGAGGCGAGGATGACGTCGTCGACGCCCCAGTCGGCGTTGAGCGCGATCAGACCGGCCTCGGTCACCACCGCGACCAGCGGCACGCCGAGCCCGGTGGCGTGCAGCATCCGGCAGGTCGCCCGGGCCTCGCTCAACTCCGATCGGGCGTCCACCATCACCGCGTCCGGGCTCGGGCCCGCGACCAGGGTGCGAACGTCGCGCGGCGCGGTGCGGACCGAGTGCGGCAGCAGGTCGAGTGCCGGCAGCACAGCCGACGGTTCCCCTGCACGTGCGGTCACCAGCAGCAGGATCTCCACGATCACCTCCGTCCCGGCGGCGCGAGGCCGCACGCGACCAGTCGCACTCGTCGGGGAGTGCGCTGAGAAATTGCGTGGTCCCGGCGTCGCTGACGGGCGGGTAACGCGTTGAGCGTAACTGATCGCCTCGGCCGCACCGTCAGGCCAAATCCTGTTTGTCTATCTTGCCCCTGATCGTGGCCTGGTTTTTAACGTCGCTGAAACCCGTGACCACCGCGGCGGGCGGTCGGTCTGGCACGATCGGGTCGTGTTTCCCTCCACCTCGCCCGAGGCCGGCCGTGAATCGTGGCCCGCTGGGTCCCAACCGGGCCCGGCCGCCGCACCGACGCGCGGCCAACCGCCCGCGCCGCGTACCGGTCCGGCCACCACCGACGGCGATCGCCGCGAACGGGGTGGGCCCCGCCGGGCCCGTCGCTCCGGTGAGCCGGCCCGCCGATCCGAAGACGAGGTCGACGAGCCGGAAGAGGAGGTCATCCCCCCGGTCGAGGTGCACCGCCAACTGGCGCTGACCATCGCCGGCTTCGCCGCGCTGCTCGGCGTCGGCCTGGTGCTCGGTGCGCAGACGTCGGGCCCCGGCCACCGGCTGCCGTTCGCCGCCATCGTCTTCGGCGTCCAACTGCTGTTCGTGCTCGCCTGGACGATGGCCATGCGCCCGCCGGCGTTGCTGGTGGTCGCCGGGATCAGCGCCGTGGTCGCGGCGCTGGCCGACACCGCCGCGGTGCGGACCGACGTCGCCGGCCTGGCACCGCTGGGATACCTGGCCGTCGGCGGGTTCCTCGCCGCGGTGCTCGGCCAGCTGGTCCGCCGGGTCGACCGGGTCCGGGTCACCGACTCACTCGGTGCCACCCTGCTCATCGTGGTCGGGGTGGTGGCCCTCGGCACCCTGATCGTGCTCAGCCGCATCCCGGCCGGCACCCAGGCGATCACCGTCTGCCTGACCGCGAGCGGTGTCGCGCTCACCGTCGCCCGGCTCACCGACGCCGTCCTGCCGTGGCCGCGGCTGGCCCCGCAGGTGCCCCGGGGCGCCGCCGGCGTGGTGGCCGGCGCGATGGTCGGCACGCTGACCAGCGCCCTGCTCGGCAGCTACCTGGTAACCCCCT
>NZ_JAGPXZ010000539.1:0-4358 GCF_018070305.1 Micromonospora sp. M51
ACGTCACCGGACGCAGCGGGAAGGTCAGTCGGCAGGAGCCCACCGAGGATGGCTCGGCCCGGTGGAACGACCAGGTCAGCCTCTGGTGTGGCGCGGACTCCGTCGAGCAACCGACCACGAAACCCACGCCCTGACGCCTGGCCGGCGGGTCCCGCTTCCCGGCGGGTGCCCGCCGCTCGGCCTCGTCGACAGCCGGCGCGGCTCGGCACGCTGATCCCCGCCGATGGCGGTGTGGACGACTAGGTTGGCGGTCGAGGGCCGTGACGCCCGTCCGGGTTCGGGAAGGGACGTGCGATGAGCGACGACCGCCAGGAGCCTCCCGTCGGTGACGACGACGACTTGACCCGTCCCCTGCCCGCCGACGCTGACCGGCCGGGCCCGCCGGCCGACCACACGGCGCCGATACCTCCGCCGTGGTCCGGGCGGGCGGAGGTGCGCTCGCCCCGACCCGATGACTCCGCCGGAGAGTGGTACGTCGAGGAGCAGGGTGGTCGGCGGTGGTGGTCGCCGATCCTCTGGGGCGTCCTGGCGCTGCTGCTCGCCGGCCTGATCGGAGGCGCGCTCTGGTTGGTGCGTTCCCCGCAGGATGACGACCGGGACGATCCGGGGTCCACCCCGTCACTGCCGCCGACCAGCGCCACCAGCGCCCCTGCGACCAGCGCGGCCCCCACCTCGGCGGCACCCACCAGCGAGTCCCCGAGCAGCCCGGCCACCACGGACGCGCCGGACGAGGTGCCGGTGCCACCGCTCACCGGCCTGCCGCAGGCCACCGCCGAAGGGCTGTTGGATCGGCTCGGCCTGGCCCACCGGGTGGTGTTCCGCCCGTCGGAGCTGCCGGCGGGGACGGTGGTGGGCACCGAGCCGGGGGCGGGCGAGTCGGTGTCGACCGACGATGAGGTGTTGTTGATCGTCTCGCAGGCCGAGCCTCCGAGCGGGACGACCCCGACCACACCCAGCCCCACTGTGACGCGTACGCCGTGACCGCTTGTCACCACATCCGGCGGCGGGTGCCGACGAGGCCGATGCCGGCCAGCGAGATGGCCAGGCCGAAGATGCCGGACCAGAACAGCGAGCGGCGGATCTCTTCGGCGTCGTGTCCGGCCGGAGCTGCTTCGGTGAGCTCCTGACGGTTGTCGGACTGGCCGCCGGCACCCAGGCCGGATACCGCCCCGGTCGGGTCGGCACCGCCGTAGTGGTCGGCCGGCGCGTGGGTGTCGATCCAGCCCGGTTCCTCGTCGACCGACTGACCGTCGTCAGTCGGCGGGTCGGAGTCGAGCACGGTGATCTCCGGTGCGGGCACCGGTGTGGTCAGCCGGGTGGACGACATCGCCGGGTCGCGGACGAGGACCAGCAGTGTCGCCATCGCCCCGAAGAGGGCGAGGAGTCCGATGGCATAGGCGATACGGGAGCGGTGGTGCCGCCGCAGGGCGGGCTGATTGACCATGACCATCCCAGGGTCAGGGTCCTGGACGAGCGGGTGGAACGGTGCCGGGGTGGGCGTACCTGATTCTATGGCGACGGCACGCCCACCGGCGGCGGATCTGCTCGGTCAGCCCACCCGGACCGGGGTGCGCGCGACCGGGCGGCGGGTCCGCACGGTGTGCGGACGGGGTTCGGGGGCGGCGTGCAGCTGCTGCAGCCCTTCCCGCTGGACGAAGATCGACCGTCGGGTGACCGCGTCACCCGCCGCGTTCAACTCGTAGCCGTCGAGCCAGAGCCAGCCGTCATAGGTCGGCCAGTCGAGCACCCGGATCACCCGGAACTTGATCGGCCTGAGGAACTGGACACTCGCCGCGCGAGTCACGTGCAGTACGTCACCGGTGCGGGGAAGCACATGGGCTCCTGGGGAGGATCGGCCGGCGGCTGCGCCGGCGGTGCCTGAACGGGGGACGTCTCGGCCGGTGACGGGGTCGTGCCTCGTGAACCGGTGGTGCGGATGGCGGTGGTCGGGCCGTACCCCGCTGGTGACGTGCCGCCACCCGACCACCACCCGGTTGCTTCCGGGAACCGCGCCCGCCGCCGCAGCTTGCCGGCTTGCAGCGGCGGGGTCATTACCCCGGAGCAGGTCTCGTTGTCGTCGGCCGGACCCGCGTCGGGCTCGGCGCCCCCGGATCGGTGGGGTCACCACTGGGAGGGACCGAACGGGGACGCTGAGTGATCCGTGCCATACGGACAGAGTGCATCAGGGACGTGCTTCATGCAAGTTGCACGTCGACTTTTGCCGATACGTGAGCGTGTCGCGCGAAAGGCCTATTGAAGCCATCCGCATCCGGGCGGCACACTGAGGGCCGGTTTCGCCCGTCGCGGCCGGCCGAGGACCGGCACCACTCCCCTCCGTCGCGAACGCTCGCCGGTCGACGATCGCGCCCCCGGCGGGTGTCACCCAGTGGCGCGTTACCGGAGGTAGCCCGAGTGGGGTCGAGCAGCCAGCGGCGGGGACCAGTGAGTCACGGGTCGCGCGATGAGTGAGCGGCGCAGTCCCACCATCAGACGGCGGCGGCTCGGGGCCGAGCTGCGCCGCCAGCGGGAGTCCGCCGGAATCACCATCGAGGTGGTCGCCGAACAGTTGGAGTGCTCGGCGTCGAAGGTCTCCCGGATCGAGACCGGGCACACCACGGCCACCCCTCGCGACGTGCGGGACATGCTGCGGATCTACGGCGTGGTCGGCGCCGAGAGCGACGAGCTGGTGCAGATCGCCCGGGAGGCCCGCCAGAAGGGTTGGTGGCACCCGTACAGCACGGTGCTCGTCGGCGCGTACGTCGGGCTGGAGGCGGCCGCGAGTTCGATCCGGGCGTACGAACAGCAGGTCGTTCCGGGCCTTCTGGAGACCGAGGAGTACGCCGGTGCCATGATCCGCGCCGCTCGTCCGGACTTCACCGCCGATCAGGTGCACCAGAGAGTGCGTGTCCGTCTGGGCCGTCAGTCGTTATTGACCCAGGACGATCCGGTCGATCTGTGGGTGGTGCTCGATGAGGCGGTGGTAAGTCGGCCGGTGGGCGGGGACGAGGTGATGCGCGGCCAACTCAGACGGTTGGTCGAGGTGGCCGAGTTGCCGAACGTGACGCTGCAGATCCTGCCCTTCGAGGTGGGTGCGCACGCCGGCATGGACGGCACGTTCACGATCCTCAGCTTCCCTGAGCCCGGTGATCCGGATGTTGTGTACGCGGAGAACGCCACGGGTGGGCTCTTCCTCGAGAAGAGCGACGAACTACAGAAGTACAGCTTCATCTTCGATCACATCCGCGCTGCGGCCATACGTCCGGAGGAGTCCGTCGCACACATCGCAAAACTGGCAGAGGAGCCGTTGTGGAAATGGCGACCAAAGGGTTCCCGGTGGACCTGACGCAGGCAGCGTGGTTCAAGAGCTCGAAGAGCGGGCCGAACTGTGACAACTGCGTGGAGGTGGCGTACGTGACGGGGGCGGTCGGAGTGCGGGACTCGAAGGACAAGGCGGGCCCCGCCCTGGTCTTCGCGCCGGGCGACTGGCACGCCTTCGTCGCCGGCACCCGCGGTGGTGTGTTCGGCGTGGTCTGACCGAGTGGTCAGTGAAGTCCCCGTCCGGTTCGCCGGACGGGGACTTCACCGTGTCCGTCCCCGGTAGGTACGGCGGACGGTCGCGGGTCCCGACGGTGGCCGGCGAGGTTCCGTCGGGATTCCCGTCGCCACAGCGCCCCCGTCTCGTTGAACCGGTCGGTACGGCGCTGGTCGACGACCCGCCGCACCGACCCGCAACCGAGCGAGTAGGCGAGACGGATGACGACGATCGGTTCAGAAAATCTCACCAACGGCCCGGCGAAGCCGGAGCGGTTCGGTGGCAAGTACCGCGGCGCTCGTCGGGACACGGTTCTGACCGAGGTGGTCTCGACCGACCAGGAGTTGACCGGGCGGGAGGGCGCCGCCGAGACGACGGATCCCCCGCTCTCGCTGCCCTCACTGGACCCGAATCCGCTGATCGAGCCGTCGTTCCCACCGAGCGGTTGGCCGGTGGAGCCGCCCCAGTCCCTGGCTGACCACCCGTTGCTGCGTGGCCTGCTGATGGAGTTGCCGCCGAAGGGCACCGTGCCCTCGCAGGACTGGCTGGATCGCTGGTTCGAGGCGACCAGGTCGATCCTGGAGTTGCTATACGTGCAGAGCGCCAGCCGCCCGCGCTGACCGTGCGACGGCCGGCCGGGCCCGCTCGGCGAGGCGGTTGTGCCGCAGCGCGTGCCGGACCCCGATGGCGATCACCGCGACCGCGCCGACGGTGATCGCCGGTCCGGTGACCCCGGGGTCGGCGCCGAGGTCGGTGCCGGCCGCCGCGACCAACGCCGGCACGGTGGCCAGGGCGGTGACCTGTAGTGGCAGCCCGACCAGCGGGT
>NZ_JAGPXZ010000054.1:0-15044 GCF_018070305.1 Micromonospora sp. M51
GTCCAGCGGGTGACGCTTGACGCACCGGAGCCCGGCCGGGCTCCCGACCGACAGGACAGTGATGAGCCACACAACGATCGCCGGCGTCCGGATCCCCGACTCGCGGCTCGCCACCGACGCCACCGAACTCGTCCGCGAGGCCACCGACGACCTGCTGTTCCATCACTCGCGGCGGGTCTTCCTCTTCGGCACGCTGCAGGGTCGGCGGCTCGGCCTGACGGCCGACCCCGAACTGCTCTACGTGGGAGCGATGTTCCACGACCTGGGACTGACCGAACGCTACCGCCGCGACGATCAGCGCTTCGAACTCGACGGCGCCGACGAGGCACGCCGCTTCCTGCTGTCGAACGGCATCGGCGAACACGAGGCCCGGCTCGTCTGGGAGGGGATCGCCCTGCACACCACGCCCGAGGTTCCGTACCGGCTGGAGCCCGAGGTCGCCCTGGTCACCGCGGGCGTCGAGACCGACGTGCTCGGAATCGGCTACCACGAGTTGACCCCAGCCGACATCGCGGCGGTCACCGCCGCACACCCGCGGCCGAACTTCAAGCGGGCCATCGTCGACGCCTTCGCCGCTGGTTTCCGGCACCGGCCGGACACCACCTTCGGGACCGTCAACGGCGACGTGCTGGAGCACCGGGTGCCGGGCTACCGCCACATCGACTTCGTCCGGGTCATCGAGGACTCCGCCTGGCCCGAATGACCCTTACAGCTCGGGGTGGCCGAAAAGTCCGGGCAGCCCGCCGGTGTGCACGAAGACGAGCCGGTCGCCGCGCGGGAAGCTGCCGGCCAGCAACGCCGCCACCGAGGCCGGTGAGATCGTCACGTTTGAACCAGAGCTCGGCCAGCCCCAGCCGGGCGGCGAGCCGGGGCGCGGCCTCCACCGGCGTGGGCCACGTGCCGAGAGGAACGGGTGGGATCATCCGTGCAGCTAAGCACCCCACGGCCCGACTCGCAGCTTCCTGGCTGCGCGCGGCTCCTGCGTGGCGCGGCTAGGCCCGACGTGCCGCCACCCGATCCAGCGGACCGACGTCCGCGTGGCGACCGGGGCGCAGCGCCGCGTGTCGTTGCCCGGGGCCTGCCCCGTCGCGAGCGGCGAGCGCGTCGGCCACCACACCGGTGGCGAACGCGTAGATGGACTTGTGCACGATGTCGATGGCGAGTTCGGGCCGGGGCCAGGTCAGCGGCGGCGCCCCGACGCCGGTGGCGTTCTCCAGGATCTGGTCGTTGCTCAGGCGCAGCGCGGTGAACATCGTTGAGGCCCAGACGCCGCGCAGCCCCGCCTGCGCCATGACGCTGCGCAGCACCCCGACCAGTACGCCCTGTCCGTAGTGCATGGTCAGGTTCTGCCAGCGGGGCTGGCGCCCTTCCGGCAGGCCGGTGAGCCTGGCCAGCACCTGGGCCGGCACGTAGGAGTCGGGGCGGCCGGTCACCCGCTGTTCGAGCTTCTCCGCGGCCGTCATCACCAGCGCTCCGGCCAGGCCCGCCACCAGTCCCTGCCACACCGCTCGCTTCAGCATGAGTCAGCCCTACCCGCCGGGCCGACGTCCACACCCGCGAGTCGTCGGCGGACGTCTCGGCCGGAGGCCAGTTGGTTTACCACCGTTCGGGGCGGGTACGGTGGCGGTTGGGTCAAGACATGCGCCCTCCAGTGGTCAGTCCTGTTCGTGCACGCGCACGACAGGTCGGCCACCCTCGTCGAGGGCGGAGAAAGCATGTGATCGACCAAACCCCCCTTTCCCGGCCGGTGTCACCTGACGTCCTGAATGATCAGGGCACCGTCCTGGTCGAGCCGATCCTGTCGCTGACGATGAGCCACGACGGCCCGGTCAGTGTGATCAGCGTCGTCGGCGAGATGGACATGAGCAACGCCCACCTCCTCATCGAGTTGGTGGAGCAGCTGTGCCGCGCCCCCACACCACGGATCGCCCTGAACCTGTCGGCAGTTCGCTTCCTCGGGGCCCACGGCATCAGCGCGCTGCTCCGGTCCGGTCAACTGGCCGCCCAGGCCGGGGGCCGGCTGACGCTGCGCGATCCCTCGCCGTTCGTTCTCCGTGTCCTCGGCGTGACCCGATTGCTGCGGCATCTCGAACGTGATGACACGTCGACCCCGACCGGTGCTCGCATCAGTGGCGTCGTCGCGCCGCCGCCCCGCCGTGCCGCACCGCCACATCAGCCCCTCAGCCCGTCCGTCGCCGACCAGCCCTAGACGCGCGGCGACAGTTCCCCCGATCAAGGAGACGCATGTTCAATCCACTGGACCACAAGGGAATTCCGCTCGAGAGCCAACTCCGCAACTGGCGTGAGCTGAACGTCGAGCCGATCGATCCGGAGGCGGTCGACCCGTACACCCGGTGCCGGATCATCACCATGAACGGCATCGAGGTGGAGGCGATCAACTTTCAGCACCAGTTCGCCCGCAACTGTCCGGACCAGGAGGTCCGTCGGCAACTTGCCTATGTCCGGTACGTGGAGAGCCAGCAGCAGCGGGTGGTGAACTGGCTGCTGCCCGGTGTCGCCAGCGTGCTGGAGACGACGCTCGGCTACGAGCAGGTCGCCGTCGACCTCACCGCCTGGGTGGCCCGCCACGAGCCCGATCCCTACCTGAAGCAGGCGTACGAGTTCGGTGTGCTGGAGGACTTCGACCATCTGTACCGCTACGCCAATCTCTACGAGATGGTCGAGCGTCGTAAGGCGGAGAAGATCGTCGACGGGCTCACCGAGGTCATGCCGGGCCGGCCGACGGTGTTGGAGCACCGGCACCCGTTCGACGAGATCCGCACCCCCTACGACCGCAACTCGGTCGACCCGCGCTCGAAGCTGCACGCGCTGACGATCCTCTCGGCCGAGCAGCAGGTGATGTTCTACTACATGAACGTCGGCCCGCAGTACATGGAGCCGATCGCGCGCCAGCTCTACCAGGAGATCAGCCTGATCGAGCAGGAGCACGTCACCCACTACGAGTCGCTGTTGGACCCGGGCGAGAACTGGTGGGAGCGGCTGCTCACCCACGAGTACAACGAGTGCTGGCTGTACTACTCCTTCCTGCAACAGGAGAGTGACCTGCGGATCAAGGCGATCTGGGAGCTGCACCTGCAGATGGAGCTGGCCCATCTGCAGCAGGCCGCCGACCTGCTGCGTCGCCACGACGGGCGGGAGCCCGAGGAGATCGTCGGCAGCGCCGGCCTCCCCGACCCGCTGACCTTCGAGCCCAACAAGGACTACCTGCGTCACCTGCTGGCCACCCAGATGGACCTGACGAAGCTCGGCGAAGGCTACGTCCGCGAGGCCCACGAGCGTTTCGAGTGGATGCAGCAGCAACTGCACGACGGCCAGCAGCCGCCGAGCGAGCAGGTCATCGACCTGCACCGGGAACGCTTCGGCGACGAGTACCGCATCGAGACCGAGGGTCCACACCCGGTCGAGGCCCTGCGTTCCGAGGGAGGAAGCCATGCCTGACGCCGGCACCCCGGCCACGCCAGGGCCCGAGGAGGACGTGGTCGACCTGCTGCTCGCCCAGCACGCCCAGATCGAACAGCTATTCCTGCTGGTCATCGGCGGCACCGGCGACACCCGGCGGGACGCCTTCGACGATCTGGTCAAGCTCCTCGCCGCGCATGAGACCGCCGAGGAGGAGGTCGTCCACCCGCTCGCCCGGACACTGCCCGGTGGGGGTGGTGACGCGATGGTCGACGACCGGCTCGACGAGGAACGGCAGGCGAAGGAGACCCTGCAAGCCCTGATCGAGGGTGGCGTGGACGCGGACGGGTTCGACACCGGCATCGTCCTGCTGCGCGAGGCGGTGCTGGTGCACGCCCGGCACGAGGAGCGCTATGAGTTCCCCCAGCTTCGCCAGCACGTACCGGTCGACCGGCTCCGCAGCCTCGCCACGGCCGTTCGGGCGGCGGAGGCGTCCGCGCCGACCCGGCCACATCCCAGCGCCCAGTCCGCGAAGGGCAACCTGGCCGCCGGCCCGGTGCTGGCGGTCATCGACCGGGTACGCGACGCGGTGCGCAAGCCTTCGGAGAGCTGACCGGGATGACAGGGTCGCCCACCCCGTGTGGGCGGCCCTGCCCGCCGGCAACCGCCGATACTCACCCGCGGGTGCTACCCACTGTCTGGGCAACCAGCGCCTCCGCGACCTCGCGCACCTTCCGGTTGGTGTCCTGGGAGATCTTGGACAGCAGCGCGAACGCCTCCTCCGCCGAGCACCGCCGTCCCCCCATGATGATCCCTTTGGCCTGCTCGATCACCGCCCGATTCCGCATCGCCTCCTGCATCTGCGCCGCCAACGTGGCGGCGTTCTCGTACAGGTGGGCGTTGGCCAGCGCCACCGCCGCGTACGCGGCGAAGCCCTCGGCGCTGGCGATCGAGGATGGGTCGAACGCGTCCACCGAATCGCTGTAGACGTTGAGCGCACCGACGACCGACCCCTGGATCGGAAGCCCGATCGAGAGGGAGCTCTGCACGCCGGCGGCGCGAGCCCTCTCCGCCCAGGCCGGCCAGCGCTCCTCGGCGGCCATGTCCGGCACCGAGATGGTGTCACCGCTGGCGGAGGCGTCCAGGCACGGGCCCCGGTGCTGCTCGTACTGCCACTCGTCCAACTGACGGGCCAACTCGCCGGTGAACGCCCCGGTCCAACCGACCCGACCCCGTACCAGGGTGACCGTCACCTCCCTCGTCCCGGGAATGCTCCCTTTGGCGAGCTCGGCGATCCGAAGCAGCACGTCATCGAGGCTGACCTCGTCGAGTCTGACCCGGCCCAGTTCGGCCAACGCGTCGGCGGGGTCCATCGTCGGCTGCGTCATCGCAGTGCCCTCCTCGGTCGGCATCCGTCGGAACGGGGGTTCCGGCATGGCCGGCACCTCGTCAGATGCCCAACGCAGCTCCGCTCCGGGCGGTCCTCAGCAATCTTGGTGCTACCCGTTGAATCACCCGCTCACACCCCGTTCAGTCCCGGGCGGCCCACGGCTGCGCCGGTCAGCTCAGGGGGCCGGAGCAGCCCATCCCTGAGTCTCGACGGCGGTCGGTAAACGGCCCGTCACACAGTGCCGGTGAACTGGCTGACGTGGTAGGCGGTGCTGCGGCCGTCCGGGGTGCGGGTCCATTTCGAGACCATCAGATGCAGGTCGTTGGCGTTCCGGCTCGACCAGGGATGGATGAACCCACCGTAGAGCGCGGGCTCCTGCCAGCTCGTCACCTGAATCTTCTCCGTCGACCAGGCCCGGTCGGGTCCGGCGGCGGTCCGGGTGACCAGGCACCCGTTCTGGCAGTTCAGGTACGACATCACCCAGGTCCCGTCAGCCAGCCGGCGCACCGACGGTTCGCCGAAGCGGCCGGTGAGGATGGGTGTGCAGGGTCTCCCCCAGCCCCAGTTGGTGCCGTTCCAGCCCCAGCCCTCGTACGACTCGGGGTAGAACAGCCGGTCCCACCGGACGCGTCGCAGCATCATCGGGCCGTCCTGCCGCCCGGACCGGACCGAGAAGACGTAGACGTACTCGCCGTCGCGTTGCATGGTCCACATCTGGTACGGGTCCTTGTTGTCCGGGCTGTTCCACCATTTCAGCGGCGTACGGATGAAGTCGTTGCCGTTGTCGGAGTAGGCCAGTCCCGCGTAGCGCGACTTCCAGTGCGGCCCGGCCGGGCCGGCGGAGTTCCAGTTCTCGATGCTCAGGTAGGAGATGAGCTGCCGACCGGTCTCCGGAAAGCTGATGCCGTCGTTGGGGATGACGGTCACCTCGGGAAGACCATCGATGCCGATGCCGTGGTGGCCGTTGTGCATCAGCTCCGGTGCCCGTCCGTTGCCGGCGACGCGTGCGGCGCTGTCGAAGACGATTCCGCCCGGCGCGCCGGGGTGGACGGCGGAGCGCAACATGACCGGCGAACGCCAGTCGTTCGGCAGGGGCGGGCCCTCGGGCCACGGCGTGTCGAAGGTGTCGCCGAAGAGGTAGCCGATCGACCCGTTCTCCAACACGTACGGGATGCCCAGATCGGTGCCGGCCACCCGCCAGCGGCTGTTGGTGTCCAGGTCCGCGCCGGTCAGCCGCTTCTTCCAGACCGCCGCCTGGGCCGGAGCGGCAGTGGCCAGGATCGCGCCGACGGAACCGACCGCGCTGGCGGCCCCGATCGCGGCGGCGTGGCCGAGCAACGAGCGACGACGTACCCCCATGGCTGCCCCTTCCTGTCGCACTCGTCACGGCCGTGCCGTGTGGATGGACAGCGGTTGCGGGCGAGTAAACCCGCCGACAATCACCACTGTCAATACCTGCCCGCCCTGAACGATGCATTGAAGGAATTCTTCATAGAAGATTGACAGTCATCATCGCCCTGAAGAAACTCTCAGCATTCGGTTCCCGGTCAGCGGCGGTCTGGTGACGCCACCAGCTGACCATCCCCGACCCGACGAGGAGCAGCGTGAGACGTACTCTCCTGGCCCTGCTGACGGCCCTCGGCGTCGCTGGCACGACGGTCCCGGCCACGCTGGCGCACGCGGACCCGGTCGGCACCCTGGCCTGCCCCTCCATCCCCGCCAACCGCGACCCGGCGGTGACAGTGGTCGTCTATCGGGTCGCCCGGGCCCACAACGCCAACGACAAGGTGATGCTGTCCGCGTTCGAGGCGGGCTGGGTCGAGTCGCACATGAACAACCTGCCGTGTGGCGACAAGTCGTCGCTCGGGGTGTTCCAGCAACGCTGGGACTACGGGTGGGGCACGCCGGAGCAGATCATGGACCCGGTCTACGCCAGCACCCAGTACGTCACCCGGGCCATCGTCTGCGACCGGGACAACCCCGGTTACAGTGCCGGCCAGGTCGCCCAGTGCGTCCAACGCTCCGGTTTCCCCGACCGGTACGACCAGGCGGCCACCACCGCCCGCGCCCAGCTCAACGAGGCGGCCCGCACCCACGCCGTCGCCGGCGGATCCGCCACCGACGTCACCGGCGACGGCCGGGACGACATCGTCGCCTTCACCCAGAACGCTCTCGCCGACGTCTACGTGGGCACGTCCACCGGCAGTTCCTACACCGGCACCTCGGCGAAGTGGAACGACTTCTTCTCCCTCGGTGGCGAGACCGCCACCACCGGCGACGTCAACGGCGACGGCAGGGACGACATCGTCACCTTCACCTGCGATCCCAACGCCGACGTGTACGCCGCGACCTCCACCGGCACCGGCTTCTCCGGGACCACAGTGAAGTGGCACGACTTTTTCTGCCTGGCCGGCGAGTTCCCGTACCTGGCTGACGCCAACGGGGATGGCCGCGACGACCTCGTCGTCTTCACCAAGGGCGGCACCAACGACGTCCACGTCGCGCTCTCCACCGGCACCGGCTTCCTCGGCGCCACCAAATGGCACGACTTCTTCGGCCTCAACGGCGAGACGACGCTGTGATCAACGGAGTGGAGACCTCATGCGACTGACCAGGCGCACGTGCGCCCTCCTCCTGACGGCGGCACTGGCCGGTCAGGTCGCGGCCGCGCCGGCCGACGCGGCCGGACCCGCGGCCCCTGGCTCGCTCACCGCTGACTTCGCCCGGGCCGCCGCCGAGTTCGACGTGCCCCGGGACCTACTGGTCGCTGTCGCCTACGGGGAGTCCCGCCTGGACGCGCACGGCGGTCTGCCCAGCCAGGCCAACGGGTACGGGGTCATGCACCTGGTCAGCAACCCCACCCAGCACAGCCTGGAGCGGGCGGCCACGCTGACTGGCGAACCGGTCGACCGCCTGCGCTCGGTCACCTCCGCCAACGTCCGCGGCGGTGCGGCGGTGCTCCGCGACCTGGCCGACGCCGAGGGGATGACCAGCGCCGCACGCGACCGGATCTCCGCCTGGTACCCGGTGGTGGCGCGGTACAGCGCCGCCGTCGACGCGTCGACCGCCCGGCTCTACGCCGACCATGTCTACGACCTGCTGCGTACCGGTATCGCCGCCGGCCCGGTACCTGTCGCGGCGCACCCACTGCGACCCGACCTCGGCCGATACGCGGGCGTCGCCCCCGCGGGCACCGCCGGGGCGAACGTCGCGGCGGCGCTCCCGGAGTACGCGCCCGCCCGCTGGGTGCCCGCCTACGCCGGCAACTACCAGGTCGGTCGGTCGGCACGAATCACCACTGTGGTGGTGCACGTGACGCAGGGGTCCTACGCCGGCACGGTGAGCTGGTTCCAGAACCCGTCGGCGGGGGTGAGCGCGCACTACGTGGTGAAATCGAGCAACGGCGAGATCACCCAGATGGTGCGCGAGGGCGACACCGCGTACCACGCACGCTCGGCCAATCCGTACGCGGTGGGCATCGAGCACGAGGGGTTCGTGGACAACCCGGCCTGGTTCACCGACGCCATGTACCGGTCGTCCGCCGCGCTGACCCGCTACCTCTGTGACAGGTACGGGCTGCCGAAGACCCGCGCGGCGATCAGGGGCCACAACGAGATGCCCGGCAACGATCACACCGACCCCGGTCCGAACTGGAACTGGAACTACTACATCTCCCTGGTCAACGCCGGCGGCTCGGGCGGCCGGTACCTGGCGGGGTCACCGACGGACTTCACCGGCGACGGCCGTGACGACATCGTCGCGTTCACCCGTGGCTCGCTCAACGACGTGTACGTGTCGGTGTCCACCGGCTCCTCGTTCGCCGGGACGTCGGTGAAGTGGAACGACTTCTTCGGGCTCAACGACGAGACGCTGCTGTCGGGCGATTTCAACGGCGACGGCCGCGACGACATCGTGGCGTTCACCCACGGCTCGCTCGCCGACGTGTACGTGGCGCTGTCGACCGGGTCGTCGTTCGCCGGCGCCACGAAGTGGCATGACTGGTTCGCGCCGAACTCCGAGGTCGCCGCGGTAGGGGACGTCAACGGCGACGGACGCGACGACATCGTCGCCTTCACCCATGACGCCGCCGGGGACGTGTACGTCGCACTGTCCACCGGTTCGTCGTTCGTCGGGACAGCGCTCAAGTGGCACGAGTACTTCTCGATCGCCGGTGAGTACCCGGCCCTCGGTGACGTCAACGGCGACGGCCGCGACGACATCATCACCTTCACCCAGGGCCCGGTATCGGCATCGGACGTCATCGTCGCCCTGTCCACGGGAGCCTCGTTCGGGGCGGCACAGACCTGGCACGATTTGTTCGCCGTCGGGACGGAACAACCCCGCGTCGGGGACATCAACGGCGACGGTCGCGACGACATCGTCACGTTCACCTGCAACGCCGATGCCGACGTCTACGCCGCCGTCTCCACCGGCACCTCGTTCGTCGGCACCACGGTCAAGTGGAACGACCTCTTCTGCCTGCCCGGGGAGTTCCCCTACCTGGGTGACTACAACGGCGACGGCAAGGACGACATCGTCGCCTTCACCAAGGGCAGCTTCAACGACGTCCACGTCGGCCTCTCCACCGGCACCAGCTTTCTCGGCGCCACCAGATGGCACGACTTCTTCGGCCTGCCCAACGAGACCACCCTCTGACCCCAGGGAGACCGCACATGTTCGACGTTCCCCCGTCCGCGTCGATCAGCCAGCGCCGGCTGATCGGTGGTCACCTCCAGGACAAGAACTCCCAGCGTGCCCGCTTCCACGTCGCTACCGGTCGACGCGTCTCATGCTGCGATACACCACGGTGATGATCAGGAAGAGCGTGCCGACGAGCACGAGGGTGATCACGGCGTTGACCGCCACGGGCAGGTCCTGAACGAGGTACTGCTTGACGTAGTTGCTGCCAAGGATGACGAGGACATAGATCCACCAGGGCGCCCACTTGCCGTTCTGCTGCTCTTCCCCACTCACGGATGACCTCTTTCGACCTTGGTGCCAGGACCCCCGCCGACCGCGCGGCGACGCTGCATTCACTCTGGCCCCGAATGTCGGCCGTGCCATCGACACGGGGAACGAGAACGGCCTCATCAGTTGGTGCTACGACCCAAACCGGACGCCGTAGTGGCGCGAGGTGCCGGTGGGCACTTCTTCCGCCACGACCTGTTCGTCCAGGACCTCAACGGAATGCTCCGACGCCTACGCCGCGCGGGCTGACCCCCGGTAGCGTTGACGGTCATGGTCACCAGCGTCGACGTACGCCGGGCACTCGCCAGCCTCGCCGACCCACGTCGAGCCGAGGCGTCGAGCCGGTTCCTGCAGATGGTCGCCGGTGGGTACGGCGAGGGTGACCGGGCCATCGGGGTCTCCGTGCCGGAGCAGCGCAAGGTCGCCGCGCGCTACTGGCGCGACCTCGCGCTGGCCGAGACGACACGGCTGCTCAGCGGTGACGTGCACGAGGAGCGGCTGACCGCGCTCTTCATCCTGGTCCGCAAGTTCAGCACTGGCGACGAGCGGGAACGCGGCCAGATCTTCGACACCGTCCTGGCCAACACCCGCCACATCAACAACTGGGACCTGGTGGACTCGTCAGCGCCGTACATCGTCGGGCCCTGGTTGATCGACAGGGACCGGAGCGTTCTGGACCGGTTGGCCGGGTCGAGCCTGGTGTGGGACCGCCGCATCGCCATCATGGCGACGTTCGCCTTCATCAAGGTCGGTGACTTCGAGTGGACCTTCCGACTCGGGGACCGGCTCCTGCACGACCCGCACGACCTCGTCCGCAAGGCGGTGGGCTGGATGCTGCGCGAGGTGGGCAACCGGGACAGAGCGGCGGAGGAGGAGTTCCTCGCCCGCCGCTACCAGGTGATGCCACGGGTCATGCTGCGGTACGCGATCGAGAAGTTCGAACCGCGGCGTCGTCGCGAGTACCTGTCCGGCGCCGTCTAGACAGCGTCAGCGCTTGCGGCCCACCCCGCCGAAGGCGTCGATGTCGACAGGCGTGTCGACCGCGTCGTCGGGTCGCCACTGCGGGCACGGCACGACGCCGGGCTCGACCAGCTCCAGCCCGTCGAAGAAGCCGGCGATCTGGTCCGGCGAGCGCAGCGTGTACGGAGTCGCCCCGCTGTCGTTGTAGTCGTCCTGCGCCTGCTGCATCTCGGCGCTGATCAGGCTCGTGCCGTCGTTGAGTGAGAGGTAGCTGCCGCTCGGCAGCGCCGCCACCAGCTGCCGGGTGATCGAGCGGGCCGTCTCGTAGTCGGGCACGTGGCCCATCACCCCACTGAGGATGAGGCCGATCGGCTGTGCGAAGTCGAGCGTCTTGCCGGCCTCGGCGATCACCGCGGCCGGGTCGTGCAGGTCGCCGTCGATGTAGGCGGTCCGGCCCTCGGCGGTGCCCACCAGCAGAGCACGGGCGTGCACCAGCACCAGCGGGTCGCTGTCGACGTAGACGATCCGCGCCTCCGGTGCGATCCGTTGGGCCACCTCGTGGGTGTTGTTGGCGGTCGGCAGGCCGGTGCCGACGTCGAGGAACTGGCGGATGCCCGCATCGGCGGCGAGGAACATGATCGAGCGGACCAGGAACTGCCGGGAGGCCCGGGCCACGTCGACGACGCCGGGGAAGACCTGCCGGTACTGGTCCCCGGCCTCGCGGTCGACAGCGAAATTGTCCTTGCCACCGAGCCAGTAGTTCCAGATCCGCGCCGAATGCGGCACCGACGTGTCGATCTTCTGCGGACTGCCAGCCGCACCGGCTTCGGGCCGGCCGCTCGTCGACGATTCCATGGTCACGACGAAACCCCCATATGTATGCGTACGCGACGGTGTCCTCGGGACGGCCCACGTGGAGGAAGTGACCGCCCGTGACCGTGCCACGGTATAGAAGGTCGGACATCCGCACCACACCGGTCGCTCCACAGCAGACCCTGCGGCTCGACCCGCTCACGCTGAGCGGACGGCGCACACCGTCCAGCTGAGCACCGTCCCTCCCGGGAGGGAGGGCGGTCCCCTGCCAGCGGGGTTCGCCCGCCACCGGACGCCGCAAGGATCGGGTGCATGGCGGCATCGACACCAATCAGCGGTCGGGGCGTCCACGGTCTGACGTACGCAGTGCTCGGCTGGGCCGTGGCATACGGGGGCGTACGTCTGGCCTGGACGGTCGGCGAGGCTCCGGAGTTCGGACGGCTGGGGCTGGACCTGCTCGGTTTCACCGGCTGGTGGTCGGTGCTGTTGTGCGCGGCGGCGGGCGGGCTGGCGGTTGCCCTGGAGTGGGTGCCGACCTGGCGGCCCGCGCTCGCGGGGCTCGCCTGGACGGTCGCCGGGTCGCTCGTCGCGGCGGCCGCGATCCTCCTGCCGGAGCTGGTGGACTTCCTGCTGTTCACCGTCGGCCCGTACTTCGATCCGACGGCGTTCGCCAGCCGGCTCGGCTGTGTCACCGGAGCGGTCCTGCTCGCTCTGTCCACCGCGCGCTACCAGCGGCGCACCCGGGGCGACTGTCCGGACTGCTGCCGGACCGTCCGGCCGGGTGCGCGGCGCTCGACGTCCGCGCGGTGGGCGCGCTGGGCCGCGTACGCCGTGGTGGGTGGCCTCGTGACCCGGTTCGCGGCCCAGTTCGTGGTGGGATTCGACAGCGTCGACCAGGACGCCTCGGTGCTCGGGCTGGAGATCGGGCTGGTGCTGGCGGGAGTGCTGCTGCCGCTGGCGCTGGTGCACCACTGGGGTGAGGTCTGGCCCGGTTGGGTGCCGCTGGTGGCGGGCCGCGTGATTCCTCGACCGCTGCTGCTGGTGCCCGGCTTCGGGCTCGGCGCGGGCATCGTGGCCTATTTCGGGATGGGGATGGCGCAGGTGATCTCGGGCTCGCCCAGCGAGTTCTCGGACGCGTTCCTGTGGGTGGCGATCTCGGCGTACCTCGTCATGGGGTTGGGTCTGGTCGTCGCGTCCACCGACTACCACCTGCGCACACGCGGGCAGTGCAGGACCTGCGGCCGGTGACGGCACCCGCAGGCCCCGGCTCAGATGCATTGACAGGAATCGTTATACGAATTAGCTTTCTGAGATCAGCACCTGGGAGCGCTCCCAACCCCCCACCGTCCGACCGTCGCTGATTCTCACCGCAGACGAGCCCTCCCGAGGCGTGGAAACCACCACCATTTTTCCGGAGGAGACTCATGAGAAGACGAGTGACACACACCGCCCTGGTGTCGGCCGGCGCCGTCCTGCTGGCGTCGGCAGCGGTCGCCGTGGCGGTGCCGGCGGGTGCCGCGGCCGCCGGCTGTTCGGTGAACTACAGCGTGTCGTCGCAGTGGCAGGGCGGATTCGGCGCGACCGTCACCATCACCAATCTCGGTGACGCGCTGACGGGTTGGACACTGACCTGGCGCTACGACGCCGGACAGACGGTCACGCAGGCGTGGAACGCGACGGTGACCCAGAGCGGCGCCGCCGTCACCGCGAAGAATGTCGACTACAACGGTGCCCTGCCGACCAACGGGACGGTCTCGTTCGGTTTCAACGGCTCATGGACCGGCAGCAACCCCGATCCGAGCACCTTCGCGGTGAACGGGGTGGCCTGCACCGGCGCCACGACGCCGACCACGCCCCCGCCGACGGACCCGCCGCCCACAACTCCACCCCCGAACGGGCCGGCCGACATCACGGTGAACAGCGCGACCCGGTACCAGACCGTCGACGGCTTCGGGGCCGCGCAGTCCATCTGGGGCAGCGCCTGGTCGACAACCGACACCCAGACACTGGTCGGGATGGGCGCCAACCAGTTGGGGTTGTCCATCGTGCGCACCGGCCTGTCACCGGTGTCCAGCGAGTGGGCCACGCACGTGAACTCGTTGAAGACGGCGAAGTCGTACGGGTCCAACGTGAAGATCCTCGCCTCGCCGTGGACCGCCCCGGCGGCGTGGAAGACGAACAACAGTCGGGTCAACGGCGGCAAGCTGAAGACCGACTACTACGACGACTACGCCAACCACCTGAACAGCTACGTGCAGTACATGCGCGGCCAGGGCGTGACCGTCGACGTCACGTCGGTGCAGAACGAGCCCGACTGGCACCCGGACTACGACTCGATGGACTGGAGCGGCACCGAGCTACGCACCTTCGTCCGCGACCAGGGCGCGAGGGTGCAGAACACCAAGCTGATGGTCGCCGAAGCGGTGAACATGAACTACACCTTCACCGACCCGACCCTCAACGACGCGACAGCCCGCAACAACATCGGCTACATCGGCGGGCACCTGTACGGCACCGAGGAGTCGGGCCGACTGCGGCCGTACTCCCTGGCGGAGCAGCACAACAAGCCGGTGTGGATGACCGAGTGGAACCTGCACGCCGCCGACGGGGGCGGCTCCAACATCTGGGGCAACCCCGCCAACACGGCGGTCTGGAACGAGACGCTCGACGACATCATGCGCACCGTGCACAAGTCGATGGAGGCCAACTGGAACGCCTACATCTGGTGGTACGGCAAGCGCTACTACTCCTTCATCGGTGACGGCGAGTCGGCGTACGGCACCGTCGCGGGCGCCCCCCTCAAGCGCGGGTACGCCTTCTCCCAGTACGCCAAGTACGTGCGTCCCGGCTACCAGCGGGTCGCCCTGACCAAGAGCACGAAGGCCTCGCCACTGGAGGTGACCGCCTACCAGGGCGACGGGAAGATCACCCTGGTGATCCTGAACCGCTCGAACAGCGCGGTCAACAACGCCGTGATCCAGGCACCGCAGAACGTCACCCGGGCCGAGCACTACCTCACCTCGCAGAACGCCAACGCGGCCAGCCAACCGACCACCGTCAACGGCGGTCAGGCCACCATCAACGTCGGCGCGCGCAGCATCTCCACTGTGGTGTTCACCCTCTGAGCACCTGGACCATCGTCGTCGCCGGGGGCCCCGGTCATCCGCCGGGGCTCCCGCCCGATCGCGTAGCCCACCCAGGTCAGCCGCCGGCCCCGGCCGGCGGCGCCGTGCTCTGCCGCACCACGAGCTTGGGGACGACCAGCGGTAGGCGCTGCGGCAGCGTGTCGTCGTTGGCCTGGGTGACAGCGGGGATAGCCCGACGACCGACAGCGTCGAAATCCTGCTGGACCGTCGTCAACGGCGGGAGGAGGTAGGGCGCCTCGGGGACGTCGTCGAATCCGACGACGGAGATGTCGTGCGGCACCCGCCGGCCGCGCTCGTGCAACGCACGCAGCACGCCGATGGCCATCTGGTCGTTGGCGGCGCACACC
>NZ_JAGPXZ010000540.1:0-4351 GCF_018070305.1 Micromonospora sp. M51
CGGCATCTGTATCCCTCGTGTACCTAACGATCTTGGGGTGGTGGTGTGTGCGAGCGGTTCCGAGGTGGACCAGGTCGGCGCGGTCTGGTGGCCTCCGGTGTGCGACGGGTACCCGGTCCGGGCCGGGGCATCCCAGAGTCGCCGAGGGTCCGGGGCGAGTAGCCCCGGTCGCCGGAGGCCATCCCCGGGTCGTAGGGCCGGAGGCCCTACCCGCCGGAGGCATTCACGGCAGGAACCCGACCGCAGCACGCATGGGAGCACCGCTGGGCGAGTGTCGTTGCCCCGATAATGAGGCACATTGCGAAGGCGATGGGGGCGGGATGCTAGTCGACGTTCGTGGGGCGGATGTGCGGTCGGAACAGGACTTCCACCGAATCTTGGAGAGCCAGCTCGACTTCGGCCCCTACTACGGACGCAACCTGGATGCCCTCTGGGATCGGCTCTCCACCGACATCGAACGACCGGTGCAGCTCGTCTGGCACGACGCGAGTGTCAGCCGACATCAGCTCGGCGCGGCGCAGTTCGACCGCATCTGTGAGGTGCTGGACCGCGTCGTCGAGCAGGACGAACGGTTCGGCTGGAGCGACCGGTTCACCTACGAGCTTCGATAGCAGCCAGCGACTTCATGCCTCGGAACTCCAGCGATGGAGCTCCGGGGCTTCGGCGTGTCCGCCGGTGGTCGCGCGCAGCCGGGGTCGCCGCGCCGGTAGCGAAGCGGCAAGGCGCGGCGTGCCCCGAGCGGCGCGCAGCGGCCCGCAGGGTCGCCTTGAAGACGTATGGAAAGTTCTCACGGCGAGAATCCGGCAGAACCACGTCGCCGGATGGACTGAATCGACAGGGAGGCGAGGGGCCGCGCGGTGCTGAAGCGGGCCTTTCCAGATCAAGGCATCCCCCAAAGCGGGCCGCACCGGCCAGACTCCGCGTTGCTGCCGGCCTCCGGCCGGCATCAGCCGGGCTGGCAGGGCGACTTGAGGGGGGCGACCAGGTCCGAATTCCTCGGGGCTCCGCCCCGAACCCGGGCCCTCCTTAAAGCTCAGTAGGCCACCCCTGCGCCGGGCACCACAACGGCTACCAGCGTCCGGGGAGGCTGGACGGGTCTGGCGACTCTGCCCGCTGAGGAGATCTGAGCGCACCTGTAGGTGCACTCATGCCTTACGTTGAGGCGCGGAGTGACTTGAGGAGTGACCACGGACGAACTAGGGAGCCTTCTCCTGCCCGATCGACCAACGGCGGAGGTGATGGTGTGCATCGGCCTGAAGGACTGGCCTGGTGCCGCGCCCTCACAGGCATGGGTCGGACAGTTCCTCGTCCCCGAGGCTGAACTAGCGAATCTTCGACGTGAGGCTGAGGAGATCGCGCAGGCTGCCGAGCTGCCGTACCAAGTGCGGGAGGAACGCGGTCGTACCAGCTGGGGTGCGGACAGCGGTGAAGTGGTCCGGCTCGCTCTTTTCGTCGCCGACTCCGGCGGCGAAGCCCTGATCGGTGCTGCGGTGATGGCCTTTCTGAAGCTCCTCGCGAGCCGCGCCAGCAAACGAGGGATGCCCGAGTATGAGAGTCGCAAGACGCTTAGCCGGACAGAGGCCGAGGACCTAGCTAGATGGACGGTCGTCAGCCACTATGCCCGAGACTTTGATGGACTTGATCCCCTACCCAAGAGTGATGACGAACTGACTCCGATTGGGCACAGCCACGACACCGAGCTGGGCGCTTGGACAATCGTTTTACGAGACGTACATGGAGCCACATACCGCGTTCAGTTTGGCCACCTTGATGGCCTGCCGACGGTAAAGGAGATTGGACGCTGGGCTTCCGGCGCTACCCCTTCGTGAATCCTCCCAGCTAGTAACGCGTCAGCACCTGGCCGACGGGTGCGACGCGGTCGAAGTCGACGACGACACGGACCGTCGCCGGCCGGTCCGCCGGGCCGCACGCCTGCTGTTCAAGGGTGTCGGCGGCGAGCCCGTCAACGCGGCGACCTTCTCGCGGGCGTGGGCGAGCGCGCGGGAAGCGGTCGGCCTGCCGGCGCGGTGGGGGATTCACGGACTACGGCACTACTACGCGACGGTCCTGATCCACGCGGGCGCGTCGGTGAAGACGGTGCAGCTCGCGTTGGGGCACAGCACGCCGACCATCACGCTCAACACCTACGTCCACGAGTGGCCGGACGTGCTCGACCGGACCCGGCTGCTCATCGACGGTGCGCTCGGCCAACACGAAACGGCGGCCACGCCGGCTGTGAGCCGGGCATGACCGCCGTCCGTGAGGTTGTACCCAACCTGTACCCAAGATCAGTATCGATCCTGTTGGTGCAGTTCAGAGCCTTGAGCAGGCTCAGCAGTCGTAGTACATGGCGAACTCGTGCGGGGTCGGGCGCAGGCGCACCGGGTCGACCTCGTTGGCGCGCTTCCAGTCGACCCAGGTGGAGATCAGGTCGGGGGTGAAGACGCCACCGTCGAGCAGGTAGTCGTGGTCGGCCTCCAGCGAGTCGAGCACTGCCGGCAGCGAGCCCGGCACCTGCTTGACGTCGCCCCACTCCTCCGGTGGGAGGTCGTAGAGGTCCTTGTCGATCGGCGTCGGCGGCTCGATCTTGCTCTTGATGCCGTCGAGGCCGGCCATCATCATGGCCGAGAAGGCCAGGTAGACGTTGGCCGACGGGTCCGGAACGCGGAACTCGACGCGCTTGGCCTTCGGGTTGTTGCCGGTCACCGGGATGCGGGTGCAGGCGGACCGGTTGCGCTGCGAGTAGACCAGGTTGACCGGTGCCTCGAAGCCCGGCACCAGGCGGCGGTACGAGTTGACCGTCGGGTTGGTGAAGGCCAGCAGCGACGGCGCGTGGTGCAGCAGACCGCCGATGTACCAGCGGGCCATGTCGGACAGACCCGCGTAGCCGGTCTCGTCGTAGAACAGCGGCTCACCGTTGAGCCAGAGGCTCTGGTGGGTGTGCATGCCGGAGCCGTTGTCACCGAAGAGCGGCTTGGGCATGAACGTCGCGGTCTTGCCGTTGGCCCACGCCTCGTTCTTCACGATGTACTTGAAGAGCTGGAGCTGGTCGGCGGCGTGCAGCAGCGTCGAGAACTTGTAGTTGATCTCGGACTGACCGGCGGTGCCCACTTCGTGGTGCGAACGCTCCACGGTGAAACCGGTGTCGACCAGCCGGCGCACGATCGAGTCCCGCAGGTCGGCGTAGTGGTCGACCGGCGGCACCGGGAAGTAGCCGCCCTTGTACGCGGTCTTGTAGCCGCGGTTGCCGCCCGGCTCCTCGCGGCCGGTGTTCCACGCGCCCTCGACCGAGTCGATGTAGTAGAACGACTGGTGCGCCGAGGTCTCGTGGCGGATCGAGTCGAAGATGTAGAACTCCGCCTCCGCGCCGAAGTACGCGGTGTCGGCGATGCCGCTCGCCGCCAGGTACGCCTCGGCCTTCTTCGCGACGTTGCGCGGGTCGCGGCTGTAGGCCTCGCGGGTGAACGGGTCGTGAATGAAGAAGTTGAGCGCGAGCGTCTTCTGCGCGCGGAACGGGTCGATGAACGCGGTGGCGACATCCGGGAGCAGGAGCATGTCCGACTCGTGGATCGCCTGGAAACCGCGGATCGACGAACCGTCGAACGCGAGGCCGTCGGTGAAGAGGTCGTCGTTGACGGACTCGACCGGCAGGTTGAAGTGCTGCATCACGCCGGGCAGGTCACAGAAACGAACGTCGACGAACTTCACGTCCTCGTTCTTGAGGTATCGCAGCAGTTCCTCGGGGTTGGCGAACACACATCCTCCTGGCACGTCCACGGGGTGGCTAGGCTTCTGGCGACGCTAGGGCCGGGGGGTTGCCCGGCCGTGTCTCCGTTGTTTCTGCCGTGTTACGTCCCTCGCGGAGGGTCAGCGACGCCCGTGTCCACGCCTGCGGCCCGCCAGGAACGCCGTACCGACTGTGCCAGTGTAGTGACATCTGATGCCTTTGGCCGGAATCGGCACACAGTGGCGGCGGCACCCGGCAGACCCTCATACCGGCGCGGATACCCTTGAGCGCTGTGACCAATCCGCACCTCCCGGCAGCGCCGGCCACCGACCCCACCTTCACCGCGCCGAGCCTCGGCCGGCGGTTCGGGGCGCTGATCATCGACTGGGTGCTCTGCCTGCTGGCGTCCAACCTCTTCGCCGACCCGGTACGCGACGGCTGGGCCCCGGTGCTGGTACTGGTCCTGGTGTACGGCATCTTCCTCGGCCTGTTCGCCCAGACGCCAGGTATGTACATCACCAAGATCCGCTGCGTGAACTGGCACGACGGCGGCCGGATCGGCGTGCTCCGGGGGCTGATCCGGGGCCTGCTGCTTGCCCTGGTCGTCCCCGCGCTGATCATGGA
>NZ_JAGPXZ010000541.1:0-4350 GCF_018070305.1 Micromonospora sp. M51
CGCGTTGGTCGAGGCGTTTAAGCCGTCGACGGCGGAGGACGCCAGGGCGGTGGTCACCGCCGCCCGACTCAAGGATCTGGTGGAAGACCTCAGCCGACCGGCGGTGCTGGTCGTCGAGGACGAGATTACCGAGGAGTCCTTCCTGCTGGCCGTCGCTGAGGCGTTCGGCGAACAAGCCATCGTGGAGGCCCTTGATGCGCACTGGCTGCGACTCAGCCACGCTGGCGGCAAGGACCGGATGCTGCAGTTCGTCGAGCGGCGGCGCCGCGAGTTCTCCGTGCTGATCCGGGTGGCTGCCCTGATGGACAGCGACCGCGGCAAAGCCGGCCACCGGACCAAGAATGTCACCTACGCTCTGCAGATCCGCGCCCTTGGCGAGGGCAGCGAGGTGCACCTGTGGCACTGCCGTGAGCTGGAAAACTACGTGCCGTGCCGGGTGTGGGAGGAAGCCTTCATCGACCGAGCGCCAGCCGAGCGGGATGCCAAACTGGCGAGCCTTCGAAGCATGCCCCACGATGACCGGCACTATGTGGACGTGAAAAAGCACTTCGGCGGGTCGATGCCCAAGCCGCTGATCCCGCCGGATCTGCGTCTCACCGAGGCAGACTTCGACGAGCTTGGCCCGGTCGCCGTGGCGGACCTGCGGGAGCTGCTGGCCATGATTCGCCGGATTCTGTAGGACACTGACGCCCATGCGCACCGACCAGGCCGAGATTCGACCGGACCCGACCATCGCGCTCGTTGGTGATCTGCTGACCGACATCGCGAAAGGGACGATCCGGGTGCCGGCGTTCCAGCGGCCTTTCGTCTGGCGGCCGGCGCAGATGTTGGAGCTCTTCGACAGCATCGAGCGCGGCTACCCGATCGGCAGCCTGCTGCTCTGGCAGACCGAACTGCCGATCCCTTCGCTGGAGCGGATCGGTGGCCTGCCGATCCCGCCGCCGCCCGCAGGGCAGCAGATCTCGTACCTGCTCGACGGCCACCAGCGGGTCTCCACCCTCTTCGGTGTGCTGAACCGGTCGCCGCGCCGTGGCCCGGCCGAGGACGACAGAGATTGGGTCTGGCAGGTCTACCGAGACCTGCGCGCTGAACGGCAGGGCTCGGAGCGCTATCGACACCATCGCTCGGGTCGCTGGTTGCCCCACCTGTTGCCGCTGGCGGCGGTGATGCGCACCCGGGACTTCCTCGGGCACTTCCGCGAGGTCGAGCTCGCCACCCGGGACGTCGACCAGGTCGACTCGCTCATCCGCGAGGCCGAGGCGGTGGTGCAGCGAATCAAGAGCTATAAACTCACCGTGGTACGCCTGCAGGGCGCGAGCCTTGACCAGGCGGTCAACGTCTACGCCCGGCTCAACCGCACCGGCACCCGGATGGACCCGGACCAGATGGTCTCGGCGCTGACCTACCGCGAAGAGCAGCCGTCGCTGGCGAGCCGGATCGACGATATCGTCACCTCGATCGCCGATAGCGGCTTCGGTGAGCTGCCCCGACTCGCGGTCTTCCGCTCGCTGCTGGCGATCGCCGGCGAGTCGGACATCATGTCGCCGCGCTGGAGTCTGGTCGCCGACTACGTCCAGAACCGGTTGCATGACGACCTGCCGCGCACCGGCCGAGCGGTGCGACTGGCAGCGGAGTTCCTGCGTAACGGAATCGGAATGCCGCACGCCCGGTTCCTGCCGTATTCACACCAGCTGGTCCTGCTGGCGATGTTCTTCCACACCTGCCGGGAGCCGAGCGGCCGGCAGTATGACGGGCTACGGCGTTGGTTCTGGGTGACCTCCTGGTCGGGTGCGTTCGCCGGGGCGACCTCGACCGTGCTGCGCCGGGCGTTGGCCGAGATGCGGCAGTTCGCGATTGGTGAGGCCGACCTACCCCTGAACGTCGCTGACGTACAACCGATGCCGCCGTCGTTCAACCTCAACGGCGCGCGAACGAAGGCGTACGTCATCTGGGAGTCGTTGGAGTTTCCTCGGCGCTTCGACATGCTCGGCCAACCCTTCGAGGTGGCGAACGTGCTCTCGACGGCGGACAACCAGATCTTCCGGCACGTGGTGCCGCGGGACAACCGGCCTGCCAATCGGCTGATCTTCCCCACCACGCCGAACACCAGCGTGCTGGCGGCGCTCAAAGGGCTCGACCTGCCCGTCGGGCCGGGTCTCTTCGACGGCAACCCCGAGCTGCGTCGGCTGGTAGGCCCCTCGAAGACCGAGCAAATCCTGGAGAGTCACGGCATCCCTCTCAAGGCATGGCGGCGGCTCTGCGACGGTGGCAACGGTGGTCAGATTTTCATCGAGGATCGCACCGAGTTGCTGGAGCAACGGCTCCGCGCCTTCGCCGATCATCTGGACGTGCAGGTAGGTGGTCAGGTGGCTGGTGCCGCCGATGACGATTCGGAGTAGTGGCAGCGGGGGCAACAGACCTTAGGATCTATCCGTTGCGACCGGACTGGTTGCCCTGACCATCTGCTGAGCGTCGCCTGAAGCCGCGCCGGAAAAAGTCGGCGCGGCTTCTCGCGAAGCGATTGACAAAGAAGTTTTGTACGTACAAACTGATTTTGCCATGAGAGACGTCCTGTACCTGGAGCAGATCGAGCAGGCCGAAGTCCTGCTCAAGCCGCATCGCGTCGAGGTGCTGCGGCAACTGGCCGAACCGCGCACCTGCACGGAGGTCGCGGCCCGACTCGATCAGACGCCACAGCGCGTCTACTACCACGTCAAGCAGCTCGTCGCGGCCGGCCTCGTCGAGCTGGTCAACGAACGCAAGGTCCGTGGCATCACCGAAGGCATCTACCAGGCCGCCGCCCGGTCCTACTGGCTCTCCCCACGGCTCGTCGGCCGGATCGGCCTGCGCCGGGCCCGCGACGAGCTGAGCCTCGGCTACCTGCTCGACCTGATGGAGGAGGTCCAGGCCGACATCGCCGGCCTGGACCGGGCGGCGCCCGAGCTGCCCTCGATCGGAGTCTCCGGCGAGATCCGGGTGCCCCCCGAGCAGCGCCAGCAGTTCATGCACGACCTGCAAACCGCACTTCAGGACCTGTTCACCCGCTACGGCGGCAGCGAAGGCGACGCCTTCAAGCTGGCCGTCGCCTGCTACCCGAAAGGAAACGACAATGAGTGAACCGATGAAGGTTCAGGCCCGCCTCTCCGCGCCCGTCGGGCGGGTCCGCCAGGCCCTCACCGACCCGGCCGAGCTGCGTCTCTGGCTGGCTGAGCACGCCGAGGTCGAGCTGCCCCAGCGGTACGAGTTCTGGGGCCGCTTCACGCCCGAGGGCGACGCCCCGCACCAGCGGTTGCTGCACGTCGACGACGACACGTTGCGCTTCGGCTGGCTGCTCGACGGGGTGGAGACCACCACCGAGTTCCAGCTGGCCGCCGAGGGCGCCGACAGCACCGTGCTGACGCTGATCCAGAGCCACTTCGACTTCGCCGAGGCGATGAGCGGCTCCAGCATCCGGGGCGTGCTCCAGACATTCTGGGCGCTTGCCATCGCCAACCTGGCCGCCCACCTGGAGGGCAAGCCACTGCTGCCCCGCACCGACTTCACCTCCGCCGACCTGCGGGGTGAGCTGGTCATCGCCGCCCCCGCCGACAAGGTGTGGGAGTCGCTGACCGACTCCGAGCAGGCCAGCGCCTGGTTCGGCTACCCGATCGGCATCGAGCCCTGGGTCGGCGGCCGGTACGCCATGGGCGGCTTCGAGACCGGCTACGCGGCCAAGGTCGTCGACCTGGAGCCCGGCCGGCGGATGTCCGTGGACTGGGGACCGACCGGCGTGACGAACTGGGAGCTGGCCGAATCCGGTGGCAAGACCACGCTGACCTTCGTGCAGAGCGGCTTCGACGAGGCCAACCCGCCGTACGGGGCGTGGAGCGGGTCGGTTGCCGGGCTGTACGAGCTGCGCCGCTTCCACGAGGTGCCGAACTGGCAGCCGATCTGGATCTCCGAGGAGATCCCCGGCCTGGAGCCCGCCCCGACCAGCTGACGTGTGATCGTCTCGCCTTGATCGTGCTCGATCAGGGATGTAGTGGCCTCGTTCACCCCCCCGGAGGCCCCCACATCCTGGATCGAGCACGATCTTGTGCGTACCGGGGCGGTGGTTGTTCTGATCAGGTGGCGGGATGTGGTGACTTTTCGCTGTCGAGTGGGTACTGGCGGGCGATGTTCTTCATCTTTGGTCTGCGTACCAAGGTCGACCGGTCCGGTGTCGTGCAGCAGGTCTGCCGCCACTGCGGCAACCAGGCCGCACAGGTGATCACCCGCCGCTCGACGAAATTCACCCTCTTCTTCATCCCCCTCATTCCGATCCGTACCCGGTACGCGCAGCAGTGCACGTTCTGCGGGGCGGAGTACGAG
>NZ_JAGPXZ010000542.1:0-4341 GCF_018070305.1 Micromonospora sp. M51
CCTCCGCGTTGCGGGAATCTCCGCGTGGGCCCGACGTCGTGTCGCCCCGGGTCGGGGTGGGCGGAGGGGGTAGCGCGCTCAGCTCGCCCGGGGCCAGCGCGGCGCGGTGACGGGGGGAGTCACCGGCCGGCCAGCAGCGGTGGGCCGTACGCCCTGGGGGACGACCCGCGCGGCCTGCTGCCGCGACGGCCCGGTCGCCGTGAACGGGAAGGGTACGTGCACGAACGGATTGCCATGCCGGATCAACGCCTCGATCTGCCGCTCGTTGAGCCCGTGTGCCTCCAACACCCGCCGCCCCCACCGATGCAGGCGGCACGGATAGGAGGCACCGTCGTTGCGGCACAGCGGCCCGGTCGGCCACTCCTCGGCGGTGTGCACGACCACCGCCCGGACCGCGAGCCGGACATCCTCGGGGGTCAGCGGTGTCGGCATCGGCACCTCACCCAGCACCTGGTCGATGGGATCCGTCGACTGCTCACCAACTCGCACGGCAGGCCTCCCGCAGTTCGGCAGCGGTACGGCGGACCCACCGCACCGACATCCTCGGTCAGGAGTACGGCGGGCACTGGCCGAAAGTTCAATTCCGGTACCCGGTAAGCAGATTCGCCCGAGGAACGGACCGTCAGACCAGGCCGGCGTCGTGCACGAGCAGCGCCACCTGGACCCGGTTGTTCAGCTCCAGGCGGGTCAGCAGCCGGGAGACGTACGCCTTCACCGTCGCCACGCTCATGAACAACTCCCCCGCGATCTCCGCGTTGGTGTGACCCCGCCCCAGCGCTACCGCCACCTGCCGCTCCCGCTCACTGAGCGCGTTGAGCAGCCGCAGCGCCCGTTCCCGGCGCGGGTCCGGGCCGACCGGGCCGGGAGCGGTGGCGGTCACGTGGGCGATCAACGTGCGGGTCACCGTCGGGGACAGGGTCGCCTCGCCCGCCGCGACCCGGCGCACGGCGTGCACGATCTCCGCCGGTGGGGTGTCCTTCAGCAGGAAACCGGCAGCCCCGGCGCGGAGCGCCCGCAGCACCTGCTCGTCGGCGTCGAAGGTGGTCAGCACCAGCACCTCCGGCGGGTGCGGCTGGGCACGCAGCGCCTCGGTGGCGGTCAGCCCGTCGACCCGGGGCATCCGGATGTCCATCAGCACCACGTCCGGGGTGTACGCGGCGACGGCCGCCGGGACCTCGCCACCGTCGGTCGCCTCGCCGACCACTGTCAGGTCCGGCAGGCCGCCGAGGATCATCGAGAGCCCGGCCCGGACCAGCGCGTCGTCGTCCACGATCAACACGCGCACCGGCGGCGCGGCCGCGCCGGCCGGCCCGCTCGCGTCCGGCGGTCCGGCTGCGCCGGCAGGGCTGGTCACGCCGACCACGGCAGCCAGGCGGCCAGCCGGAAGTCGCCGCTGTCGTCCCGCCCGTAGGCGAGCCGGCCGCCGGCGAGGGTGACTCGTTCGCTGACGCCGACCAGGCCGGTGCCCGCGCCCGGCAGGGTGCCGCCCTCCGGTGTGCCGACCGGCCACCTGTTGCTGATCGCCACGCTCAGCCCGGTGCCCGGCCCGCCGGACACGTCCACGGTCACCACCGCTCCGGCCGCGTGCTTGCGAGCGTTGGTCAGCCCCTCCTGCACGATCCGGTACGCGGCCCGGCCCAGCGCCGCCGGCACCTCCCCCGGGCTTGCCACGCTGTCACTGACGTTGACCCGCACCCCGGCCGAGCGCGACTCGGCGATCAGCGCCGGCAGGTCGGCGAGGGTCGGCTGCGGCGGCTCCGGGGCGTCGCCGGCCCCGTCGTCCTCGGCGCGGAGCACCCCGATCACCTCCCGCAGGTCCTGCAGGGCGGCGTGCGCGCTGCCCCGGATCACCCCGGCGGCCCGGGCCACCTCGTCGGCCGGCGCGTCCGGGCGAAACTCCAGCGCGCCCGCGTGCAGGCTGAGCAGCGAGATCCGGTGCGCCAGCACGTCGTGCATCTCCCGGGCGATCCGGGTGCGTTCGAGGTGGCGGGCCTGGGTGACCCGCAGCTGCTGCTCGGCTTCGGCCCGTTCGGCCCGCTCCCGCAGCGACACGATCAACTGCCGTCGGGCCCGGACGAACATCCCCCAGGCGAGCACCGCAAAAGTGATCACCACACCCCACGACACGGTGGCCCAGTACGGCATGACCGGATCCGGCCGCGTCCAGCTGAAGACGAGGTTGGTGACGAGGCCGGCACCGGTGACCGCCACCGCGACGGCGGTCCGTCGGTGCACCACAACGGTGAAGTAGATGATCAGCAGCGGGATGGCGGCGGCCATCGAGAACAGGTTCAGCGGCAGTGTGGCAACCGCCAACCCGAGCGGCCACCGCCGCCGCACCCAGAGCAGCCCGCAGCAGACCAGCCCGATCAGCGCGTCCGCGCCGACCATCCAGTCGTACGGCAACGGAACCGCCGACTCCGGGCTGGGCGACAGCCCGTCCACCGTGGCGAACAGCACCCAGAGCAGGCCGAGCAGGAAGGCGAGGCTGTCCACGACCCAGTCGCGGGTGGTGCGGCGCGGACGACGCCGTCCGCGCTCAGCCGGCACCACCAGCTCCCCCGGCAGCAGCCAGGGGTGCTCCGGGACGGCGAGGCTGGTCACGCACCCATGCTAGGGAGCCGTCGGGGGCACGACCAGCTACCAAAGTCGAGACCCACCGGTCGACCAAGGTCGACGCGGCACCGACCGGTGGCCGCAGCGGATGGCCGGGCGGCGCGGGCACGCTCGACGACATGATCACCGTGGAGAACCTCACCAAGCGATACGGGCCACACCCGGCCGTGGACGACGTGTCGTTCCAGTGCGAGCCGGGCACCGTCACCGGCTTCCTCGGCCCCAACGGCGCCGGCAAGTCGACCACCATGCGCATGATCTGCGGGCTCACCACGCCGACCGCCGGCCGTGCCACCGTCGCCGGGCACCCGTACCAGGACCTGCCCAACCCGGGGCGGGAGGTGGGAGTGCTGCTGGACGCCTCCGCCCAGCACGCCGGACGCACCGGCCGCGAGGCGTTGACGCTGTCCGCGTACACCATGGGTCTGGACCGGCGCGAGGTCGCCGCGAAGCTCGACCTGGTCGGGTTGAACGCGGTGGCCGCGAAGCGTCGGGTCCGGGCGTACTCGTTGGGGATGCGCCAACGGCTCGGGCTGGCGCACGCGCTGCTCGGCGACCCCCGGGTGCTGATCCTCGACGAGCCGGCCAACGGGCTGGACCCGGAGGGGATCTTCTGGATGCGCGGCCTGCTGCGCGACTTCGCCGACCGGGGCGGCACGGTGCTGCTCTCCTCCCACCTGCTGCGGGAGGTGGAGGCGGTCGCGGACCGGCTGGTGGTGATCGGGGGTGGCCGGATCGTGGCCCAGGGCGACAAGAACGAGCTGCTGGCCGGCGGCGGCACGGTGGTCCGGGCCCGCGACGACGCGGCGCTGCGCCGGGCGCTGGAAACGGCGGGTCTGACCGCCGCCGACAGCACCGACGGCCTGCTGGTGCAGGCCGACGCCGAGGCGGTCGGCCAGGCGGCGGCCGATGCCGGCGTCGCGCTCGCCGAGCTGCGCCCCGCCAGCGGCGGCGGCCTCGAACAACTCTTCCTCACCCTGACCGCCGGCGAATCCACCAAGGAGGCCGTCCGATGACCACCACCACCGCGCCCGCCAGCGGCCTCGTCGCGCCCCGGCACCACACTCCGGTACGCCGGCCGTCACCGCTCCGCCTCACCGGTGTGGAGCTGCGCAAGCTCGCCGACACCCGGGCCGGACGCTGGCTGCTGATCACCATCGGCCTCGTCGTCGTCGCGATCGTCACCCTCCTGCTGATCTACGCCGAGGACTCCGAGCAGACCTTCTTCACCTTCTTCGTCACGTCGCTGTTGCCGGTCAACGTGCTCCTGCCGGTGCTGGGCATCCTGTCGATCACCAGCGAGTGGTCCCAGCGCACCGCCCTCACCACGTACGCGCTGGTGCCCCGGCGGGAGCGGGTGGTGGCCGCGAAGCTGATCGCGGTGGTGCTGGCCGCGCTCGCCTCCGTGCTGGTCACCCTCGCAATCGCAAGCGTCGGGACGCTCGTGGCGTCCGCCACGGGCGGCGCGGGCACCTGGCGCGTCGACGCGGCGCTGATCGTGAACGCGGCGATCGTCCAGGTCGCCGGCGTGCTGATGGGTGCCGCCTTCGGCCTGCTGCTGCTCAACCCGCCGTTGGCCATCGTCGGTTACCTGCTGCTACCAACCCTCTGGTCGGTGCTGGGCGAACTGGTCCGACCGCTGCGCGGCGCTGCCGGTTGGCTGGACACCAGCCGGACCATGGAGCCGTTGTTCACCAGCCACGTCACCGGCGAGCAGTGGGGACG
>NZ_JAGPXZ010000543.1:0-4340 GCF_018070305.1 Micromonospora sp. M51
GGTGCCGGTTCCAGTGCCGGATCATGCCGGCCTGGGAGACGGTGAACGAGACGAACACCCCGACGATGTAGAGCTGGATGAGTCGGGTCACCTCGGCCTGGAAGCCGACGATCAGCACGATCGCGAAGAGGGCCAGGAAGACGATGCCGTTGGAGAACGCCAGCCGGTCACCCCGGGTGTGGAACTGCCGGGGCAGGTAGCGGTCCTGGGCGAGGATCGAGCCGAGCACCGGGAACCCGTTGAACGCGGTGTTGGCGGCCAGGAACAGGATGAGGGCGGTCATCCCGGCCACCACGTAGAGCAGGATCGACCCGGACCCGAAGACCGTCTCGCCGAGCTGGGTGGTGACCGTCTTCTGCACGTACCCCTCGGGGCCGGCGACGATCTGCAGGCCCGGATCCTCGACGAACTGCAGGTGGGTCAGACGGGCCAGCCAGATGATGCCGACCAGCATGCTCACCGAGATGCTGCCGAGCAGCAGCAGGGTGGTGGCGGCGTTGCGGCTCTTCGGCGCCTTGAACGCGGGCACCCCGTTGGAGATCGCCTCCACGCCGGTGAGCGCGGCGGCGCCCGAGCTGAACGTCCGCAGCAGCAGGAAGATGAGCGCGAAACCGGTCACACTGTGCTCGGCCTGGATGACCAGGTCGGCGCTCGGCGCGCGGAGCTCGTCACCCAGCACGAAGACCCGGAACAGCCCGGTGAGCAGCATCCCGCCCATCACGATGACGAAGCCGTAGGTGGGGATGGCGAACGCGGTGCCCGACTCGCGCAGACCGCGCAGGTTGACCGCGCTCAGCAGGACCACCGCGCTCACCGCGATCAGGACCTTGTGGGTGGCCACGAACGGCACGACCGAGCCCAGGTTGGCCACCCCGGAGGAGACCGACACCGCCACCGTGAGCACGTAGTCGACGAGCAACGCGCTGGCCACCCCGACGCCGAACTTCGGACCCAGGTTGACGGTGGCCACCTCGTAGTCACCACCACCGGACGGGTAGGCGTGCACGTTCTGCCGGTAGCTGGCCACCACGGTGAGCATGACCACGACCACGGCCAGGGCGATCCACGGCGAGAAGACGTACGCGGAGGCACCGGCGATGGACAGGGTCAACAGGATCTCGTCGGGCGCGTACGCGACGCTGGACAGCGCGTCGGAGGCGAAGACGGGAAGCGCGATGCGCTTCGGCAGGAGGGTGTGCTGCAGCCGGTCGGACCGGAACGGTCGACCGAGCAGAAGCCGCTTCAGCAGCGAGGTGGGACTGGCCACGAACGCCAAGGGTACGACCACCACGGCGGGGGCGCGGGGGTGGGCGATCACGGCCGCTCAGCACGGCGGGGTACGGTCGGTCCCCGCTCGCGACCGGGACGTGGCAGGCTCGCACTCGGAAGGCCACCGGCAGCGGGAGTGGTGCGCACCTTGGGAGGGACAGCGTGCACGTCGTGATCATGGGGTGTGGTCGGGTCGGGTCGACCCTCGCCCACAGCCTGGAGTCCCGAGGGCACTCGGTGTCGGTGATCGACCAGGACGCCGACGCCTTCCGCCGGCTCGGCCCCGACTTCGCCGGGATCACGGTGACCGGTGCCGGTTTCGACGGCGAGGTGCTCCGGCAGGCCGGTATCGAACGCGCTGACGCCTTCGCGGCGGTGTCGAGCGGCGACAACTCCAACATCATCTCGGCCCGGCTGGCCCGCGAGACGTTCGGCGTGTCCCGGGTCGCCGCCCGCATCTACGACCAGCGCCGGGCACAGGTCTACGAGCGGCTGGGCATCCCCACCGTGGCGACGGTGCGGTGGACGGCGGACCGGATGCTGCGACACCTGGTGCCGGAGGGCAACGTGGAGATCTTCCGCGACCCCACGAGCACCGTGTCGATCGTCGAGGTGCCGGTGCACAAGGACTGGATCGGTCGACCGGTGCGGACCCTGGAGGAGGCGGCCGGAGCGCGGGTGGCCTACCTGATCCGCTTCGGCATCGGCACGCTGCCCACCGGCTCCACCGTCCTGCAAGAGGGTGACCAGGTGTTCATGCTGGTCAGCGACGACATCGTGGCGACGGTCACGTCGGTGGCGGCGACGGCGCCGGAAGGAGGGCACTGACCATGCGAGTCGCCATCGCTGGCGCGGGCAACGTGGGCCGCTCGATCGCCCAGGAGTTGATCGACAACGGCCACCAGGTGATGCTGATCGAGCGCCAGCCCAAGATGCTGCGCCCGGACCGGGTGCCGGACGCCGAGTGGGTGCTGGCCGACGCGTGCGAGCTGACCAGCCTGGAGGAGGCCGACGTCGCCGGGTGCGACGTCGTGGTCGCGGCGACCGGCGACGACAAGACCAACCTGGTGCTGTCGCTGTTGGCCAAGACCGAGTTCGCGGTGCCCCGGGTGGTCGCCCGGGTCAACCGGGCCGAGAACGAGTGGCTGTTCACCGAGCAGTGGGGCGTGGACGTCGCGGTGAGCAAGCCGCGGGTGATGGCCGCACTGGTCGAGGAGGCGGTCACCGTCGGCGACCTGGTCCGGCTGATGACCTTCCGGCAGGGTGAAGCGAACCTGGTCGAGATCACCCTGCCGCCGACCGCCCCGTACGTGGGTCAACCGATCCACGCGGTGCCGCTGCCCCGTGACTCCGCGCTGGTGGCGATCCTGCGCGGCAAGCGGGTCCTGGTGCCGAGCCCGGACGACCCGATCGAGGCCGGCGACGAGCTGATCTTCGTCTGCACCGCCGAGGTGGAGGACGACGTCCGCGCGGTGATCCTCGGGGCGGACAGCGTCGAACGGACCCGCGGCTCCCGCTGACCGCAGGGCCGCAGTGAGCGGCCGGGTGGCCCGGCCTCGCTCAGGCGCTGGGCAGCGGGGCCGGCGACGACTCCCGGGTGACCCGGCGAACCGTCCAGACCGTGATCAGCAGCAGCAGCGCGTACGGCGGGTAGCCCAGCGCCAGCCGGGCCACACCCAGCGCGGTGTCCTGGTGGGCCAGGTAGAGCCCGGCCTGCACGCCCACCTTGGCCAGCCAGACCACACCCCAGAGCACTGTCAGCTGGGTGAAGGTGCGGACCAGCTTCGGGTCGCTGCGCCACTCCGAACGGCCCTTGGCGACCAGCACCGACCAGATCCAGCCCACCAGCGGCTGCCGGATCGCGGCCGAGATCAGCAGGGCCACGCCGTACCCGATGCCGTAGAGGATGCCGGGGAGGTAGAAGTCACGTTCGTTGCCGGTGCGCCACGCGATGGCCGCGCCGACACCGACACCGAAGAGCCCGTTGACGGCGTGCCGGACGGGCCGGCGTTGGGCCAACCGCACCCCGGCGATCAGCACCGCGACGGAGACCGAGGCGATCACCGCCGGCCGCAGTTCGCCGATGATGTTGGCGAGGACGAAGACGACGACCGGGATGCTGGACTCGACCAACCCGCGCCAGCCGCCGAGCTGGTCGGCCATCTGCTCGGCGATCGTCGGCAGCCGCTCCTCGTCCTGAGGGCCCGTCTCGGGCTGTGCCGCCCGGTCCTGTCCCGTCGTCATCGCCGGCCTTTCGTCCGCAGTGTCGTCACTTGGGCGAGTCCAGCTCGTAGTAGGGGTTGTAGATGACCTTGCGGTCGTCGCGCACCGCCACCCGGCCACGGGCGGTCAGGTGCCGGCCCGGCTCGATCCCGGCGATGTGCCGCCGACCCAGCCAGACGAGAGTGACCACGTCACTGCCGTCGTACAGGTCGGACTCAAGGGTGGGCAGGTTGGTGCGCGGGGTGTAGACCACGGTGCGCAACCGACCGGCGACCGAGACCATCAGCCCCCGGGAGCACTGCTGGGCGGGGATCCCGCCACACTCGGCGCTCTCCCGACGCAGCTCCTGCGCCTCGATCTCGGCCTCGCTGGCGGTGAACCTCTGCAGGATGCGCCGCAGCGACACCCGGCTCTCGTCGGCCGTCATGACCTCCGCGTCACCCTCTCCACGCTCGCCGTTCCCGGCCGGCCCCGGCGGCGCCGGAACCGTCCCGCCAGCGTACGCCGACGGGGCTGGTTCCGGCGGGCCGGTGCGCGCGGTCGACCTCCTCGACGGGCACGCCGAGCCGGGCAGCGATGTCGTCCAGATCCACGCCGACGAACCTACCGCCCGACGGGCATCTCAGGAGTCCGCCGGCACTCCGGCGTCCAGCTGCCCGATCATCGGCGCGAGGAGGTCGTTGAGTTCCCGGGCCAGCACCACCACGGCCCGGCGTGCCGCCGCCGCGACGTCGTCGTCCGGACCCTCGGGCGTCGGCGGCAGATCGTCGAGTGGAACCGGCGCCTCCACCTGCAGCAGCGCGCGCAGGTGCGGGCGGCGCGTCTGGTCCTGCTCGGTGGGTGTGGTG
>NZ_JAGPXZ010000544.1:0-4334 GCF_018070305.1 Micromonospora sp. M51
GAGCTACGTCTTCGCCGAGCAGCGCGGTCTGCTCAACCGACTCGGTGACCTGGTCGGCAACGACCCCAACCGGCAGCAGCAGGTCTACCAGCTCGCCGAGGAGCGGATCACCGCCGCCGCCCGGGACAGCGGGCTCTCCGCCCGCGCCGAGGAGAACACCCGCAAGATGCTGGAGGGGCTGCTCCGCTCCCTCGGCTACCAGCAGATCACTGTCACCTACGTGGCTCCCTGACCTGCCCCCCGTACGCCGAAGCGCCCGAACCGACTTCCGTCGGAGCGGGCGCTTCTCGGCTGGTGCCCGGTGGCTCACGGCCCGGCTGCTGCTGACGGCCCGGCTGACGCTGACGGCCCGGTTTCGTGCCCGCCGCCGGTGGTTCCCTCGCGGCCGGCGTGGCAGCGGTGCGGGCAATCTTGGACAGTTTCCGTCAGCACGTGACGGAAACTGTCCAAGATCTGGTCTTACCGGGGAGGGGTCAGTGGCCGGTGGAGGCGAGGTAGCGGTCCTCGTTCGGCATCAGCACCCACAGGATCAGGTAGACGATCACCTGCGTGCCGGGCAGCAGCAAGGACAGCAGGAACAGCAGCCGGACCATCCCGGCGGACATGCCGAACCGCCGACCGAGGCCAGCACAGACACCGGCGAGCATGCGCCCCTCACGGGGCCGGACCAGTTTGCGACTCATCGTCGTACTCCCACTCTGCGGCGGTGCGCCGCGTCTGCAATCCACGGTAGAAGGGGATGACCAGCTCGCCCTCGGTCCCGAGGTGGAGTGGCAACCAGTGGACCCGTAGGTGCATTACCCGGGCAGACCCCCGCTGACGCCTCCCCGAACCGTCCGCCACCACCTGTCTCCGCCGGGCCGCCTCGCAAGATCGCACTCGATCCTGGTTGTAGTGGCCTCGGACCGCGCGGATGCCACTAAACCCTGGATCGAGCACGATCTTGCGGGGCGGGGCGGGGCGGGGTGAGGCGAGGCGGGGCGAGGCGGGGCGAGGCGGGGCGAGACGGGGCCGGGCGAGGGCGGGGGACGGTCGTGGGGTGTTCACGTCCCGGACCGGGTGGGCGGTGGCCTGGGCGGGTAGGCTGGCTGATCGGCCTTCCACACCCCGGAGGGCCGGCACCCATACCCCGGACGGTCACCATCGGGGCCGCCAGACCGGTGGTCACGACCCGGCCGGGTCCCGTACGCCGGGACGACGGCGAGGAAGCGCAGCCATGATCAGTGTTTTCGACCTCTTCAGTGTCGGTATCGGGCCGTCCAGCTCGCACACGGTGGGGCCGATGCGGGCCGCGCGTACGTTCGTCGGCGGGTTGAAGGCCGACGGGTTGCTCACTGACACGGCGCGGGTGCAGGCCGAGTTGTTCGGTTCGTTGGGTGCCACCGGGCACGGCCACGGCAGTGACCGGGCGGTGCTGCTCGGGTTGGCCGGTGAGTCGCCGGAGACTGTCGACACGGACACCGTCGGTCCTCGGGTCGAACGGATCCGCGCCGAGCGGCGGATCAACATCCTCGACGTGCACGAGATCGCCTTCGACCCGGATCGGGACCTGACGCTGCACCGCCGTCGGTCGCTGCCGTACCACCCGAACGGGATGACCTTCGTGGCGTACGACGGTGCCGGTGCGGAGCTGCGCAGCCGCACCTACTACTCCGTCGGTGGCGGTTTCGTTGTCGACGAGGAGGCGGCCGGCGCGGACCGGATCAAGCCGGACAGCACCGTGGTGCGGTACCCGTTCCTGACCGGGGCGCAGCTGCTCGACGTCACCACCCGTACCGGTCTGTCGATCAGCGAGGTGATGTTGGCCAACGAGCGTTCCTGGCGCAGCGAGGCGGACATCCGGGCCGGTCTGCTGGAGATCTGGCGGGTGATGCGGGAGTGCGTGCAGCGCGGCTGCGAGCGGGACGGCGTACTCCCTGGGGGGTTGAAGGTTCGGCGGCGCGCGGCGGAGCTGCGGCGCGGCCTGGAGGCGGAGGCCGGGACGGTCGACCCGCTGCACGCGATGGACTGGGTGACGCTGTTCGCGCTCGCTGTCAACGAGGAGAACGCGGCGGGCGGCCGGGTGGTCACCGCGCCGACCAACGGCGCGGCCGGGATCATTCCGGCGGTGCTGCACTACTACACCCGGTTCGTGCCGGGTGCCGATGACGAGGGTGTGCTGCGGTTCCTGCTGACGGCGGGCGCGATCGGTGTGCTGTTCAAGGAGAACGCGTCGATCTCGGGTGCCGAGGTGGGTTGCCAGGGTGAGGTCGGTTCGGCGTGTTCGATGGCGGCGGCCGGGTTGGCCGAGGCGCTCGGTGGCACCCCGGAGCAGGTGGAGAACGCGGCCGAGATCGGGATGGAGCACAACCTCGGGTTGACCTGTGACCCGGTGGGTGGCCTGGTGCAGATCCCCTGCATCGAGCGGAACGCGGTGGCTAGCATCAAGGCGATCACGGCCGCCCGGCTGGCGCTGCGCGGCGACGGTGTGCACAAGGTGTCGCTGGACAAGGTCATCAAGACCATGCGGGAGACGGGCGCCGACATGAAGGTCAAGTACAAAGAGACGGCGCGGGGCGGTCTGGCCGTCAACGTGATCGAGTGCTGAGTCCGGTCGATTCGGGGCAATCGTTCACCGACTGCTAACCTGTCGTCCGTTTCAGGAGGCGGGAGGCGGCGGTGACCTCTGGCGTCGCGGCGTTGTGGTCGCACCGCAACTCGCTGCGCATCCTGGTCAGGCGGGATCTGGCGGTCAAGTACCAGCAGTCGGTGCTGGGCTACTTCTGGTCGTTGATCGAGCCGCTCGGCATGGGCGCCATCTACTGGTTCGTCTTCGGGGTGCTCTACTCCCGCGACACCGGTCGGCACCTCGGTGAGGCGGCCGGGTCGTACCCGTTGTTCCTGATCACCGGCATCTTCGCCTGGATGTGGACCAGTTCGGCGCTGAGCGAGGCGACGAACGCGCTGACCGGCCAGTCCCGGCTGATCACCACGATGAACGTGCCGCGTCAGGTCTTCCCGATCGGCCGGGTCACCGGCCGGTTCGCCGAGTACGCGGCCGGCCTGCCGATCCTGGTCGCCATCGCGGTGATCTACGCGGTGCACGGTCGGATCCACCCCGGTTGGTCGCTGCTGTCCCTGCCGCTGGCGGTGGCCGTGCAGGCCGTCCTGCTGACCGGGCTGGCCCTGCTGCTGTCCGCCTGGAACGTGCTGATGCGCGACGTGGAGCGGCTGATGCGTCTGATCATCCGGGTGCTCTTCTACGCCACGCCGATCATCTACCCGCTCAGCCTGGTCCGGGAGTCCGGTCTGCCGGGCTGGTTGAAGGTGGTGTACGAGCTGAACCCGCTGGTGGGGATCTTCCAGCTGCACCACGCGATCTGGTACCCGGACGAGTTCCCGGACGCCCGTCTGCTCGCCACCACTGTCGTCGGCAGCCTGCTGGTGCTGGTCGCCGGTTGGTGGTCGTTCCGCCGGTTGGAGCCCGCCGTGCTCAAGGAGCTGTGACGTGGCCACGCCGATCATCGAGGCGGACGGCCTGGGCATCCGGTTCGTCCGCAACCGCCGCCGTCAACTGCGGCTGCGTGAGCTGTTCATCCACCGCGGCGCGCGTGGTGCGCTGCCCGGCCAGTTCTGGCCGCTGCGGGACGTGTCGTTCACCGTGGAGCCCGGCGAGACCGTCGGGGTGATCGGGCGCAACGGCACCGGCAAGAGCACCCTGCTGCGGCTGATCGCCGGGGTGCTCATTCCGGACGAGGGCGACATCCGGGTGCACGGCGCGGTGGCGCCGCTGCTGGAATTGTCAGCCGGTTTCTCCAACGACCTGACCGGCCGGGAGAACCTGCACCTAGTCGGTGGGCTGCACGGCCTGTCGACGGGCTACCTGAAGCGGCACTTCGACGAGATCGTCGAGTTCGCCGGTGAGCAGGTGGAACGGGCCATCGACACGTCGGTGCGGCACTACTCGTCGGGGATGAAGGTGCGGCTGGGCTTCGCGATCATCTCGCACCTGCCGCACCCGATCCTGCTGATGGACGAGGTGACCGCGGTCGGGGACGCGGAGTTCCGCAAGAAGTGTTACGCGACGATTGATCGTCTGCTCGGGGAGGGGCGCACGCTGGTGCTGGTGTCACACAACGAAAAGGACCTGACCCGGTTCTGCCGTCGGGGGTTGTACCTCGACGCGGGCCGGTTGACGCTCGACGGCACCATCGCCGAGGCGCTCGACGCGTACCACGCCGCGGTCCCGCGGTGACGCTCGCGATCGTGCTCGCCGCCGGGACGCCCGCGGCGGGCCTGACCACGGCGACCGGTGAGCCGCTGGCCGACCGACTGGCCGCCCAGTTGCGCCGGGC
>NZ_JAGPXZ010000545.1:0-4319 GCF_018070305.1 Micromonospora sp. M51
CAGCACGGCGAGCATGGTCACACTGACGAACTCGCCACCGGCCCAGAGGATGCCGCCGCGCGCAGCAGGGGCCGCCGCCGGCTGGGCGCCGCGGTCCGGCTGATCGCCGCGCTGATGCTCGCCGGCGGCGCATACACCGTCTTCGCCCCGGGCGCCCAGGCGCAGGACAACCCGCAGCTGACCGGCGCCGCCGCCGAGGGCAAGGCGTTGTTCGACGTGAGCTGCGTGACCTGCCACGGCCGCAACGCCCAGGGCGTCGAGGGCCGCGGGCCGAGCCTGATCGGCGTCGGCGCGGCATCGGTCGAGTTCCAGGTCAGCTCCGGGCGGATGCCGATGGCCCGCCAGGAGGCCCAGGCGCACCGCAAGCCTCCGGTCTTCACCGACGAGCAGACCCGCCAGCTGGCCCAGTACATCCAGGAGCTGGGTGGCGGCCCGGTCGTTCCCGAGGGCGACGACCTCCGCGAGGACGGCAACATCGCGGCCGGCGGTGAGCTGTTCCGGATCAACTGCTCGCAGTGCCACGCGTTCGGTGGCGGCGGCGGTGCGCTCTCCTCGGGCAAGTTCGCCCCGAGCCTGCACCCCGCGACCGACCGTCAGATCTACGCGGCGATGCTGAGCGGCCCGCAGAACATGCCGGTGTTCGGCGACAACCAGCTCCGGCCGGAGCAGAAGGCCGACATCATCGCCTACATCCAGGAGACGCTGAAGCACGACCAGGACCCGGGTGGGTTCAACCTCGGACGGTACGGCCCGTCCACCGAGGGCCTGGCGATCTTCCTGGTTGGCATCGTGGCGCTCGTCTTCGCTAGCCTGTGGATTGCGGGCAAGTCGTGACCGAGCAGGCCATCCGATTCAGTGCTGTGGTGCCGCTCGGCGCCACCCGTAGCGAGGTGACGGCATGAGCCCCCACACCGAGCACCAGGCCTCGCAGGGCCCGGCGCCGCTCGACGTGAACGACCCCAAGCTGACCCGGTTCGACATCGTTCGTGAGGGTGCGCGCCGGGACGACATCGAGATCGTCCACTACGAGCCGCAGGTGCTGCCGGGCACCAAGGCGGAGCGTCGGCTGACCCGGGTGGTCGCCGGCTTCTTCCTGATCACCGGTCTGGCCGCGACCGCCTTCCTGGCCATCTACATCTGGTGGCCGTGGCAGTACGAGGCCGGCCGGGGCGGCGACAAGTTCTACACCCCGCTGCTCGGCTTCACCCTCGGCGTGGCGCTGCTCGCCGTCGGCTTCGGCATCCTGACCTGGGGCAAGAAGTTGCTGCCCAAGGAGGTCTCGATCCAGGACCGGCACGAGGGCCAGGTGGACTCCGAAGGCCGCACCATCACCGGCCAGACCATGCTCTACATGGCGGACGAGCTGGGCGTGAAGCGTCGCCCGCTGCTCGGCATCTCGCTGCTGGCCGGTCTCGCGCCGGTCGCCGCGGTCGCCGCGGCGCCGCTGGTCGGCGGTCTGATCTCGCAGCCGCACAAGAACAACCAGATGTTCACCACCGGGTTCGCCACGGCCGAGGGCGGCCAGCGGATCCGCCTGGTCCGCGAGGACGGCCGGCCGATCCGCCCGGCGGACATCAGCACCGGTGGTCAGCTGACCGTCTTCCCCGGCATCGACCATGGCGTGAGCAACAAGCACGCCGACTCGCCGACGCTGTTGATCCACCTCCGCGACTCGGACGCGCAGGAGTCGCGCCGGGCCAACGAGCGGATCGGCCACGGTGACTACATGTGGGGCAACTACGCGGCGTTCTCCAAGATCTGCACGCACGCGGGATGCCCGGCCAGCCTGTACGAGCAGCAGACCAACAGGCTGCTCTGCCCGTGCCACCAGTCCCAGTTCCTGATCACCGACAACGCCCGGCCCGTCTTCGGCCCCGCCAGCCGGCGGCTGCCGCAGCTGCCGATCGAGGTGGACTCCGAGGGCTTCTTCGTGGCGAAGTCCGACTACACCGAGACCGTCGGGCCTGATTTCTGGGAGCGGCCATGAAGCGTCGAAAGTTTGACCTTGCGGCGACGCCGGGCAAGGCAGCGGTGGGAGTGGACGACCGCTTCGCGGTGGCCACCCCGCTGCGCAAGCTGCTGAACAAGGTCTTCCCGGACCACTGGTCCTTCCTGCTCGGCGAGATCGCGCTGTTCTCGTTCGTCGTGCTGCTGCTGACCGGTGTGTTCCTCACCTTCTTCTTCGAGCCGGCGATGACCGAGGTGGTCTACGACGGCAGCTACGCGCCGTTGCAGGGCACCCCGATGTCCGCCGCGTACGCCTCCAGCCTGGACATCTCGTTCGATGTCCGGGGCGGTCTGGTGATGCGGCAGATGCACCACTGGGCGGCGCTGCTGTTCATGGCCGCGATCGTCGTGCACATGCTGCGGGTCTTCTTCACCGGTGCGTTCCGCAAGCCGCGTGAGACCAACTGGATCATCGGTTCGCTGCTGTTCTGGGTCGGCTTCCTCGCCGGCTTCACCGGCTACTCGCTGCCGGACGACGGCCTGTCCGGCACCGGCCTGCGGATCGCCTCGGCGATCATGCTGTCCATCCCGGTGATCGGTTCCTGGGTCACCTCGTCGATCTTCGGTGGCGAGTTCCCGGGCACGATCATCATCAGCCGGTTCTTCATCGCCCACGTGCTGCTCATCCCGGGTCTGCTGGTCGCGCTGATCAGCGTCCACCTGGGCCTGGTCTTCAAGCAGAAGCACACCCAGTGGCCCGGCCCCGGCCGGACCAACAACAACGTGGTCGGCGAGCGGATGTTCCCGCGGTACGCGTTGAAGCAGGGCGGCTTCTTCATGGTCGTCTTCGGCGTCATCGCGCTGATGGGCGGTCTGTTCCAGATCAACCCGATCTGGCTGTTCGGCCCGTACGAGGCGTGGGTGGTCTCGGCCGCCAGCCAGCCCGACTGGTACGTCATGTTCCTCGACGGCTCGACCCGACTCATGCCGGCCTGGGAGATCAACATCCCGATCGGCGACGGGTACGTCATCCCGCCGCTGTTCTGGCCGACGGTGGTGCTACCCGGCATCCTGGTGGGCCTGTCGACGATGTACCCGTTCCTGGAAGCCCGGCAACTCAAGGACCGCAAGAGCCACAACCTGCTCGAGCGTCCCCGGGACGCCCCGGCCCGGACCGCCGTCGGCGCCATGGCCGTCGCGTTCTACGTCGTGCTGACGCTCTCCGGCGCCAACGACGTGATCGCGGACAAGTTCCAGATCAGTTTGAACGCGATGACCTGGGCCGGCCGGATCGGCCTGCTGGTGGCCCCGCCGTTGGCGTACTACGTCACCTACCGGCTCTGCCTGGGTCTGCAGCAGCACGACCGGGAGGTGCTCGCGCACGGCGTGGAGACCGGCATCATCCGGCGCCTGCCGGACGGCCGGTTCGTCGAGGTGCACCAGCCGCTCAGCGCGGCCAACGGGCACGCGGACGGCCACGGCCAGCTCGACTACGTCGGCTGGGTCGTACCGAAGAAGATGAACCGGCTGGGGGCCCTCGGCCCGGCCATCCGGGGCTTCTTCTACCCGATCGAGAAGCCGGTCGAGGCGCCGGTCTCACCGGGGCACCCGCCGGTCGAGCCCCGGCCCGAGCGCGAGGAGGTCGGCAGCGGCGAGAGCCGCCACTGACCGCCCAGTCGCACCGTTACGTGGCGCCCGTCGGATTCCGGCGGGCGCCACGTCGTATCCGCACCCTCCCCGCCCATCCGACCAGGAGTCGGACGGGCACGGTGGGACCGGTCGACCCCGCGCGCCCGGGGGATCGCAGGAATAACCCCGGTGAGCCGGGTATCCGTGCGGTCCAACGTCTCAAGGGGGGGAAGCATGTTGGGTATCAAACGCCTCGGCCTGTTGGCCGCGCTGGTACTGGTCGGTGTCGCGCCGGCCGCGGCCGCGCAGGCCGCGGCACAGCCGTCGACGCAGGACACCCAGTACCTGCAGGCGGTACACCAGGTCAACCTGTTCGAGATCACCGCTGGTGACCTCGCCCAGCAGAAGGGCAAGGACCAGGGGGTCAAGGACCTGGGCGCGATGCTGAAGACCGACCACACCCAGCTGGACCAGACGGTGCAGCAGACCGCGTCGCAGCTCGGCGTGGAACTGCCGAACGAGCCCAGCGCCGACCAGCAGGCGGTCATCGACAAGCTGAACAACGCCAGCGGCGCGGAGTTCGACCGGCTCTGGGTGACAAGTGAGCTGGCCGGCCACGTCCAGGCCATCCAGGCCACCCAGACGGAGATCTCGCAGGGCTCCGAGCCGTCGGTGGTCCAGTTGGCGCAGACGGCGCTTCCGACGCTGCAGACGCACTACGACGAGTTGGTGGCGCTCGCCAA
>NZ_JAGPXZ010000546.1:0-4318 GCF_018070305.1 Micromonospora sp. M51
GTGAAGCCTTCCGTGTTACGGATATCGGTGAATCAGGCCGGCGACGGACCGTCGTGCTGATAGCGGAGCACCGGGATCAGCACCTGGTCGACGACCTGAGTGAGGAACGCGTCATCGGCGGGTAGGCCGTGCGCGACGATGCGGGACATGGTGAGCGCGGGCGCCAGATCGTGGAACATCTCCCGCTCGCCGGCCTCCGGCGGGATCTCCCCGCGGGCGGCGGCCCGGACCAGGATGGCGGTGCTGGCCACCCGCCCGGCCGGCAGCACCTGGTGACGGACCAGACGTTCCAGCTCGGGGTTGGTCCGCATGGCGAAGGTCAACGCCTGCATAAGGTCGCAATCGGCAGTGCAGATCGCGGCCGTGGCCCGCAGCAACTCGATCAGGTCACCGCGAAGGGAGCCGGTGTCGGGCGGGTTGTGCACACCCACGCGCTGGTCGCGCAGGGCGGCGACGACCAGCTCCGCCTTGCCGTCCCAGCGCCGGTAGATGGTGGCCTTGCTGACGTGGGCGCGGGCGGCCACGGCGTCGATGGTCATCCGGTCGTAGCCGACCTCGCGCAGGGTGTCGATGACGACGGTGAACAGGTCGCTGTCGGTGCAGCGCGGAGCCCGGGCAGCCGGCACCCCGGCGCCCGCGTCCACCTGCTGACCACTCAGCATCTCGACCCCCCGCGAAACGATGTCGTACTGACCCTAGTTCGCGGTTCGCTGATCGTGCAGGCTTTCGTGAGTTGCCTCGCATCTGGCCGACGAAACGATGGCGTTTCAGCGGGGGGATCGGGGGTCTGGTCAGCTCACCATGGTGTTGCTCGCCCAGATGGGTTTCGCGTCGCTGTCGCGGTACAGGACGAGGTTGCCGTCCTCCTGGAGCCAGAGACTGGCGGGGCCGTGACCGCCGGTCTGGGTCGACCAGGCGATCGTGCCGTTGGCGCGGTACAGGGCGAGGTTCCCGTCGGGGCCATTGACCAGCCGCACGCCGTCGCGGGTGTTGCTGGCCCAGAGCGCGGTGGCGGAGCTGCGCCGGTAGAGCACCAGGTTGCCGTCGTCCTGCAACCAGAACTCGAAACGGCCGTCGAGGGAGCGCAGCTTGGCCCACCGGCGCAGGGTCTGCCCGGATCGCAGGTCGGCCGGCGCGGTGTCCGACAGTTGAACCGACAAATCGGTAAAGATCGGCTCTTTCGGGGTGAAATCTCTCGTCACCACCCCGAAGTTGCACTCCGGATTGGTCGGATCGGTGCAGGCGTCCCGGTACGAGTAGAGGAACAGCGGCCCGGTGTAGCTGAGTGAGCGCCACATGGACACGCCCTGGACCAGGTGATCCCGCAGGGTCTCCCGACCCAGGCCGGTCGCCCCGGACGTGGGGTAGCCGAACTCGGTGCCCCAGATCTTCTTCGCCCCGTCGCCGTGGTTGACCATGACCGAGCGCAGGTAGGCCAGTTCGCCACAGGGCGGGTTCTCCCCGGGCGGGCCGAAGAGGTTCCACCAGCGGTTGACGCACTCCGGCGCGGCCGGGCCCAGACCGGAGTTCCAGGCCGGATAGGGGTGCAGCGCCACCGCGTCGAAGTACGGGCCGTACCCGTTGCGATAGGCCCAGTCCAACCAGAGCGCCGCCTCGTTCACGTTGCCGGTGCTGGTGACCGGAGTGCCGCCCCCCGAGCCGCCGGCGAGGACCACGCAGTCCGCGCACTCGGCCTGGATCAGGGGGTGGGCGAGCCGGACCAGTTGCCAGTAGCGGGTCTTCCGGTCGGTGGCGTAGTTGCCGAAACCTTCATAGCTGCCGGACCGCCCGTTGTTCGGCTCGTTCCAGACCTCGTACGCGTGCACCCGGCCGGCGAAGTGCCGCACTGTGGCGCTGACGATAGTGGTCCAGTCGGCGTCGTCGGTGGGGAACCACTTGTCGGTGCTGTTGCCGCCGTTGGCCCAGGGCGGCGCGTAGGCGAGCACCATCAGCACCCGGATGCCCCGGGCGCGGGCGGCATCCACCACCGGGTCGAGCCGGTCCCAGCGCAACGCGCAGGTGCGGCACTGCTGCACGTACCACCAGTCGAGGTCGATGCGGATCATCGGGGAGCGGCCGGGAACGTAGGCGACCAGGTCGTCCAGCCGGCGGGTCAGATCGGTGTCGAGCAGACCGCTGCCCTCGGCGAAGCCGACGTCGAACGGGCCGTAGGTGCTGGCGGCCGGCGCGGTGGCCGGCAGCCGCCCGACGGTCGCCGCCGGTGTGACCAGGCCGGCCGGTGTGACCAGGCCCGCCAGCAGGAGCAGGGCGAGCACTGTGGTCGACAGCCAGCGGACCGGCCGGCGAGGCCCGCCCGTCGACGCGGCAGGTGACGTGGTCGGCATGCGGGATCCCCGTTTCGCGGCGCCGGTGACAGGTCTGTGCCAGGTGGACGACCCGCCGGCAAGTATCGCCCACCTGATCACAATCGACCGACCCGGAAAGCCGCTGAGCCGCGGCTCTCGGATGGTCAGTCGCCGCCAGCGAGGACCACCGGCACGGCCATCGTGTTGATCCGTGCGCCGTCCACCGCGGACACCTCGTACACCTCGACAGTGCCCTGCTGTTCGCGGACCGCGCGCCAGCCGACCACCACCCGGTAGCCACCCCGGCAGCCGCTGCCGCAACTGGCGGTGCCGAAGCCGGTGGCCACCTCCCGGCCGGCGGCGTCCAGCACCCGGACGCTCACCGTGGCCTCGAACACGACGGCGGTGCCGGTGACGACGAGCGGCGCGGAGACGCGCTCGCCGGGGACCGGGCCGGTGACCACTATCGGCGGCAGCAGATCCGCGTAGTCCGCCCGATCGACCGCAGCCGCGCCGTCGAGGCGGACCTGCCGCACGGTGGGGAACTGGGTCAACGTCCACACCACCTGGGCCTCACACAGTCGTCGCATGGCCGGGTCGCCGACGGACGGCACCCGCAGTGTCGCGACGCCGTCGGCGATGCGGGTGACCTCGACGCCGGCCGGAAGCAGCGTGGTCATCCCGGTGGCGGCCTCGGCCCGGCTCGGCCCGGCGGCCAGTTCGGCCAGCGCCAGCCGGGACGTCGCGACAGTGGCCGGCCGGGTGCGCCGGGTCGGCACCAACAGCCCGGCGCGGACGTACCACAGCTCGATGGTCACCGGGTCGGGCCGGCGCGTGCCGGAGGACGCCGCCGCCGACGGACGCGGTGGGCGGTCGGTTGGTGGTCGTGGTGGCGTCGGCTGCGCGGCCACGGTCGGGACGGGTGCCGGGCGGCTGCCGGGTGCGGCGCTCGTCGGCGGCGCGGTGGGCGCCGGGCCCAGGTCACCGGAGCGGGACGTGCCGCAGCCGCCGAGCAGGAGCGCCGCGACGAGCACCGGTACGACCAGTCGGACCGTGCCGCTGCGGCTCATCCAGCACCGCCAACAGTGCCGGCGGTACGCCCGACCGGACCCGGGTCGGCGCGCTGGTCCTGGCGCGGCACGTCACCCTGCGGGCCGGCGGGGCCGTCGGCGGGCAACTCCAGCCGGAAGCGGGTGCCCTCGCCCGGTTCGCTGTGCACGCCCAGCGCGCCGCCGAGCAGAGCGGTGTGCTCGCGCGCGATGGCCAGCCCGAGCCCACTGCCCGGCGCCGAGCGGGACGTGTCCACCTGGTGGAACCTGTCGAACACCCGGGGCAGATGCTCGGCCGGGATGCCGGGCCCCTGATCGGTGACCTCGAAGACGACCAGCGGGCCCGCACCCGCCACGGTGGCCGTGATCTCGCCACCGCCGTGTTCGACAGCGTTGGCGACCAGGTTGGCCAGCACGCGCTCCAGCCGGCGCGGGTCGGTGCGCAACACCAACGGGTCACCGGTGACCCGCACCCGCGCCGACCAGCCGCGTGCCGAGACGATGCCGTGCAGCAGCGCCACCGCGTCGACCGACCGCACCGTCAACCGCTCCCGCCCGGCGTCCAACCGGGAGATCTCCATCAGATCGTCGACCAGCCGGCGCAACCGGACCACGTCGCCGATCAACAGCCGGGCGGACGGCTGGGCGTCCTCAGGCAACTGGTCGAGGTGCTCGCGCAGCAGCGACGCCGCGGCCACCAACGCGGTCACCGGGGTACGCAGCTCGTGCGCGACGTCGGCGGTGAACCGCCGCTCGCGGGCCTGCGCGGCCGACAACGCCGCGATCTTCGCCTCCAGCGCCTCGGCCATCTCGTTGAACGTCGCCGCCCACACGCTGAACTCGTCGCGCCCGCGTACCGGCAGGCGGGTGGCGAGCAGGCCCTCGGTGAGCGCTCGGGCGGCCCGGCTGGCCCGACCCACCGGCTCCAACGTGCGGCGGGCCAGCGCGTGACCCACCGCCGCG
>NZ_JAGPXZ010000547.1:0-4315 GCF_018070305.1 Micromonospora sp. M51
CCCGCCCCCCGCCTTCCGCGTCAGGGTCGGGGGAGGCGCATAGCCATCGTCGGGGCCTCGGCCATCACCGAGGTGGGGGTGAACGGGGCACCGGTGGGCAGCTCCTCGGCCCGACCGATCTGCACGCCGGGGTACAGCTCCACCATGTCGTTCTCGCCGAGCACCCGGGACTGCTGCGGGGCCAGCGGGATCCGGTCCGACTCGGCCATCGAACCGGCCGGGCGGATGCCGGAACCGTTGGTGCTGACGTCGGTCACGATGACCTCGCCGACCCGCAGCTCGAAGCGGACGTGACCACGGCTGATCCAGCGTCGGGCCTCGTCGTTGAGCCACTGCCCGAGCATGATCCCGCCGTCCTGCTCGGGGGCCCGGCCAGCCACCACCGGCTGCTCCTCGCTGAGCACGAACCGCCGCCGGACGAGGCCGCCGACGCGCACCGCGAGCACCTCGGTACGCGGGCGCGGCCCGGCGTCGCCGAGCCGTGCGCCGTGCCGGGGGCAGGTCGGCACGCCGTTGCGCAGCGCGGGCGGCGGCTGCGCCGCGGGGCTGCGGTCGGCACCGCCGGCCAGGTCGGCGAACGCGCCGCCCCCACCACCGCCGCCGAACAACGCGCAGCCCGACTCCGGGCAGCGCCACTGGCGGGCCAGCAGCTTCACGCCGGTCGGCGAACGCTTGCCGGCCACCGGCGCGTGACCCCCGCCGACGTGCGCGATGAACACCGGCCCACCGGCGCCGGGGACCGGAGCGACCACCCGACCGGGCTGCTCGACCAGCCACGGGAACCGACCGCGCAACCCGTCGAAGCGGACCCGGCTGAGCACCGGCAGACCGAGCAGGTCGGCGACCTCCAACATCCGGTCACCCGGGTTGTCGAGCACCTCGACGAGCCCGTCGTCGGCCCAGCGGCGGACCACCATCCGTTCGTTGGAGGTGAGGTCAGCGTCGGAGAGTAATGCCCGGTGCACCACCGCGTAGACCTGGACGCTGTCCTCCTCCAACTCGCGGGAGAGCGCGTCGATGACCATGCCGAGGCGCAGCAGGCTGGCCGGCCGACCACCATCAATGTCCTGGTAGCGGATCACCTCGGCCAGGTCGACCACGGCCCGGGCCAGCGACGGGTCGGTGCAGACCCGCCCCTCGATGGCGTCCAGCACCTTGCTGATCTCGAATCTCATGCCACGCTCCCGACGATGTCGTCGATCCGCCGGGTCGGGGACCAGCCCGTCAGCCCGCCCAGCTCATCTCGCACCGCTCCCGCGGTGAGCAGGTCTGCCATGCGCCGACCCTACCGGGGACGACGGACGGCATCGACCAGCGGTAGCAGGGTGTCGATCGACCCGGTACGCAGGCGGGGGCGGTGCCGCCCGGCACCGCCCCCGCCTTCCCCCTGGTGTGTTCAGCCGCGCAGCGGCCGCCCCACCTCGTGCAGATGACCGAGTGCCTGCCGGTACGACTCGACCAACCCGGTCTCGGCGTACGGGATGCCCTGCTCGACGCAGTAGGCCCGGACGATCGGCTGGGCCCGGCGCAGGTTGGCGCGCGGCATGTTCGGGAACAGGTGGTGCTCGATCTGGTAGTTGAGACCGCCGAGCGCGGTGTCCACCAGCCGGCTGCCCCGCACGTTGCGGGAGGTCAGCACCTGCTTACGCAGGAAGTCCAGCTCGTCCTCGGCGGTCGGCATCGGCATGCCCTTGTGGTTCGGCGCGAACGCGCAGCCCATGTAGAGGCCCCACAACGCCTGGTGCACGACGGCGAAGAGCAGCGCCTTGACCGGGGACATGACAGCCAACAGCAGTGCCACGTACGCGGCGGTGTGCACGACGAGCAGTGCCGCCTCGACCGCCCGGTGCCGCATCGGGACGGTGTACCCGCCGTTCGGCTCCCGGCCGATGATCGCCCGGATGCTCGCCACGTGCAGGTTCAAACCCTCCAGCAGGAGCATCGGGAAGAAGAGGTACGCCTGCCGCTTGGCCATCCAGCGACCGATCCCACGGGTCTCCAACGCCTGCTCGGGGGTCCACACCAGGGCACCCGCGCCGACGTCCGGGTCCTCGTCCTCGTGGTTCGGGTTGGCGTGGTGCCGGTTGTGCTTGTCGACCCACCACCCGTAGCTGATCCCCACCGCCACGTTGCCGGCGAACAGACCCACCAGTTCGCTGGGACCACGCCGACGGAACATCTGGCGGTGCCCGGCGTCGTGACCGAGGAACGCGACCTGGGTGGTGGCCACCGCCATCAGTGCCGCCAGCGGGAGCTGCCACCAGGAGTCGCCGAGCAGGAACACGGCCACCCAGCCGGCCACGAACGCACCGAGGGTGAACGCGATGCGGGTGACATACCAGCCGGGACGCCGCTCCAGCAGGCCCGCCTGGCTGATCCGTCGGGACAACTGTGCGTAGTCACTACCTCGCCGTCGTACCGGCGGTTCCGCCACCGCTCCGAGCGCCATCGCTGCTCCCGTTCCGCTTGCGCCCGTACCAGGGTGGTTCGGGCTTAATGTCAAGTCTCCCGATCGCGGTAGCGCTGAGTAACCCCGACAACCCCCGAATAGTGGGTAGGGCAGGCCCTACCTTCCTGACTTCAAACTCAACTCAGCCGCCCAACTGCCGCGCGCAGTCGAGCCAGGTCACGTCGACGTCGCTCGTAGGTGGCGGCGAGCCCGACCAGCGCCAGCCCGCCGACCCCCAGATAGATCCACCGGGGCAGCAGATCCCACCCCCGGGCCACCTCGTACAGTGCCAACAGCGTCAGCACCCCGCCGCCGAGCAGCACCGGCGCCTGCCACCGGCGGGTCGCGCCGGCGAGCACCACGCCGACCGCCGCCGCGCCGAGGAGCAGTCGCCGCCACGGCTGCGGGTCTGGCCCGGCCAGCACCGACACGAGACTGGGCAGCAACGCCGCCACCAGCCCCGGGCCGAGAGCCGGCCAGCTGGTCAGCCCCGGCCGGGTACGCAGCGCCAGCAGACCCGCGCCGACGGCGAGCGCCGCAGCCGGCAGTGTGTACGCCTCCAGCACCGTCACCCCACCGGCGGCCAGCAGCACCCAGGCCCCGAGCAACTCGCTGCCGGCGGCGATCCCGGCGAACGCCCACCGTCGACCGGCCGGTTCACCCCGGCGCAGCAGTCGCAGCGCGACGGCGACACCCCAGAGCACGCAGAGGGTGGCGAGATGCCGTGCCACCTCGACGGCGAACACCGCCGCCACCAGCGCGACAGCCTGCGCGGCGGCATCCAGCACCCGTCCCAGCCGGGCCCGCGCCGGGGTGAGCGCCGCAGCGGCCAGCGCCACCGCGGCCACCCCCAACAGTGGGTACGCGGCCGCCCGCAACGGCAGCCCGCCGGCGAGCGGGGCGGTCACCGCCAACGCGGACGCCGCACCCACGGCGGCGAGACAACCGACGACCCGTACCGCGGACCTGCGCGCCCCGACGGCGACCGCGACCGCCGCCACCAGCAGCACCGCCTCGGCCGCGAGCGTCGCCGCCCGGGTGGCCAGCAGACCCGCCACACCGGATGCCACCAGCACCACGCCCACCGGTACGGCGACCGGGGCGAGCACCGGGCGGGGCGGGGCCAGCGCGGTGAACAGCAGCGCGGCCAGCCCGGCGAGCAGAACGGCGGCCGGCAGCACCGGCCAGGGCGCCCCGATCGCGATGAGCAGCACCGGCAGCGCCGCCGCGACGAACGGCAGGGCGGCCGGCACCGGCAGCCCCACCCGCCGACCGGCCAGCGCCCCGGCCACCGCCAGCACGACCAGCGCGAACCCCACCGGGAGCACCGTCGGGTCGGCGACGACAGCCGGAACCCCCGACCACACCCGGCCCCGCCCGCCGTGCGGCGACCCGAGCGCGGTCAGCACCGTCGGCAGGGCCACCAGAACGGCCACCGCCGCCAGCGTCCCGCCCGCAGCCAGCAACAGCGCCGACCGGGCCGGCTCGCGCTCGGCTGCCGAAGGCCGGTCCCCGAGGGCCACCGGACCGGAGTCGCTCACCGACGGCGCCCAGCAGGCGACGACCGCGACGCCCAGCGCCGCCAGGGCGGCGTACAACGCGAGTGGTTCGTCACCCGCCCCGACCAGCGGCGCGAGGGCGGGCACGGCCACCGCGACGACGGCGCCGGTCTGCGCGTACCCGGTCAGCTCCACCCGGTGACGACGCGCCGCGAGCGCCGCGACCAGCGACAGCCCGGCCCCCGCCAGCGCGAGCCGGGCCTGCCACCACGGCGGGGCGCCCGCGGCGAACAGCGCCACCGCCGCGATCGCGGGCAGCGTGAGCTGCCCGACCAGCAGACCCGCACCGGCCACCTCGCGGTACGCC
>NZ_JAGPXZ010000548.1:0-4296 GCF_018070305.1 Micromonospora sp. M51
CCCGTGGCGTGGCCGGCTTGTCCGCCTGCTCCGGGCTCTGGGGTTCGGCAACGGTCTCCTCCGGCTGGCCCCGACCGAACGCGTTCCAGGACGGGCCGGCGTCCAGGCTGCGGGTGGCCCGACTGAGCAGGTCCGAGTCGAAACGGGCCGGTACGGCGACGGCCGCCGTGCGGGGCTTCTCGGGATCGCGGGTCACAGTGGTACGCCGATCCCGATTCGGCACCGCGGCGCGGGCCACGGCGGCCCCGGCGCGGTCGGCGCGACGCAGCACCAGCGACGCCGACGGGATCTCCAGCTGTGCTGTCACCCCACCGCCGCCCGTGGCGGCCAGGGCGACCTGCCAGCCGTGCCGACGGGCCAACCGGCCCACCACGAAGAGGCCGAGCACCTCGGTCGGGGCCAGGTCGAGCCGCTCCCGGCGGGTGAACCGGGCGTTCTCCTCAGCCAGCCGTTGCTCGCTCATGCCGATGCCGTGGTCCACCACTGTGAGCCGCGCACCGAGGCCGGACGTCTCGGCGCTGACCAGCACCCGGGTGTGCGGCGGGGAGAAGACGGTGGCGTTCTCCATCAGCTCGGCCAGCGCCAGGACGAGGTCACCGACCACTGCCGGCGCGGCCGAGACGCCCGCCGGCACCTGCACATCCACCCGGGTGTAGTCCTCGATCTCGCCGAGCGCCAACCGGACCACGTCGGCCAGCGGCACCGGCGCGGTGTGCGCGTCGGCCCCGGCCGAGCCGGAGAGCACCACGAGGCTGCCGGCGTTGCGCCGCAACCGGCTGGAGATGTGGTCGAGTCGGTACAGGTGCTCCAGGCGGCCGGGGTCGGCCTCCTGCTGCTCCAACCGGTCGATCAGCGCGATCTGCCGACCCACCAGGTTCTGGGTACGCCTCCCCACGTGGCCGAACATCTGCGCCACGTTGCGTCGGCCGGCGACCTGCCGCTCGACCAGCTGCGCCGCGGTGTTCTGCACCCGGTCGAAGGCCCGCGCCAGGTCGCCGATCTCGTCGTTGGCGCGGATGTCCACCGGCTCCAGCCGGACCGACTGATGTTTCTCCGTCTCGTCGTCGGTGACCCGGACCAGCTCCTCCTCGGCGACCCGGGCGACCCGGTCGGCCGAGCGGGTGAGTCGGGTCAGCGGTCGGGCCACCGTCCGCGCCACCGCCACGCTGAGCAGCACCACCAGCGTGAGGATCAACGCCGCCAGGGCACCGACCAGGTAGGCGGCGGTCAGCGCCCGCCGCTGATCGGCGGTCACCTCGGCGAGCACGTCAGCGACCAGCTTCTTCTCGACGAACTGACCGAGCCGGATCATCGTGCGGACGGCCGGGAAGAGCGCCTCCATCGGCACGTCGCGAACCGCGGCGGCCGGATCCCGGGCACTTCTGACCAGGAAGTCGGGGCTGGTACGCGCGGCCACCGCGGCGTCGTTGAGCTGGGACACCGTGAGCTGCTCGGGCGTGATCAGGCTGCGGAAACGCGAGTTGTCGACCTGGAGCGCGGCGATGCACGCCACGTACCCGGCGGTGGTGTCCGGGGTGCCGATCGCCTTGACCAGCAGGCTCAGGGTGGCGCAGGCACCCAGCCCCTCGTCGGCGCGCAGCAGCCCGTCGAGGGCGAGCACCTGCCGGCCCGGCAACGTGTCGGTGTCCACCCCGAACACCAGCCGCAGTGACTCGATGATGCCCTTGTTGACCGGGCCGAACGTGTCCATCACCTGACCGGGGTTGGCGGCCCTGGCCAGGACGGCGGTCCGCAGGTCGATGAGGCTGGACACCCGGTCGAGGGCGCTGTCGACCTCGTCGGTCAGCGCGTCGCTCCGCGCCGCCCGGAGGTCGGCCACCCGGTCGTCCACGTCGGCGGACTTACGGATCAGCTCGCTGCGTTCGACCCGGCCGAGCAGGAGGCCGACGGAGAGGATGCGTTCCTGCTGGAGATCCTGGACCAGGCTGCCGACCCGGCTGGCGAGCCGGACCCGTTCGGCGGTGTCGCCGGCCCGCTGTGCCGCGGCGACCCGGTCGAGCATCACCGGCACGGCCAGGCCGACCATGCTGAGCAGCGGAATCACCACGAGCAGTGCGAGCTTGCCGCGGATCCGGAGCCTACTGAGCATCGAACGCCCCCCACTGTGTGCTCTCCGGATCACGGGCCGCGCCGACCGGTTGCAGCGCCCGCGACTCGTCGGCAAGCGGTTGCCAGGGGTCGCGGTGCGGCGGGGTGTCGGCGCCTTCGGCGTGGGTCGCGGCCAGGGCGGCCCGACGCCGGGCCCGGCGGCCGGCGGCGACCTGCAACGCGGCGAGCCAGCCCAGCAACAGCGCGGCGACGACCGCCGCCCCGGCGGTCAGCCAGCGGTCCCGGTTGAGCCGGTCGATGCGCTCGACCAGCAGGGCGTCCAGCTCGGTGAGGATGACCGGCTGAAGTTGGCGGGCCGAGCGGTGCGAGTTGAGCGCGGCGGCACTCAACTGACCCGGGCTGACCACGCCGCTGTCCTTGTCCGGCAGGGAGTACCCGGCAAGCGCCTCCACCGACCGCTGGTAGGTGTCCAACGGGGTGAGCACGTTGGCGCCGAGGTCGGTGCTCTCCGAGCCGTCCACGGCCGAGCGCAGGTTGTCGACGAGGTCGGTGGCGGGTGTCAGGGCGGACACCCGGACGCCGCTGAGCTCCATCAGGCCGCGCGGCTGCTGGGCGGCCGGCCGGCGGGAGACCAGCACACCGAGGTCGGCGAGCCGACCGGCGGCGACCACCGCCTCGGGCAGCTCCTCGCCGGCGCTGTCCTGGAGGAAGAACGAGTCCGCCTCGGGGTCGCGGACCAGCCCGGAGCTTTCCCGGACCTTCCGGTGCAGGGCCAGCAGCAGGTCGGCGACCTCGCCGTAGGCGGTGTAGGCGGCCTCCGGGTCGGTGGCGCTGCGGCCGCGCAGTGCCTCCAACTTGGCCCGTACGCCGGCCCAGCGTTCCTGGCTGAGCAGTTCCCCGCCGATCCGGGCGTCCACCGCGGCGGCCTCCTCGACCGCGTTGTCCAACGCCTCGCGTGCCGCGGGGCGGCCGTTGACCGCGTTGGACTGGGCCTCCACGAGGGCGTCGGTGACCGCCGCCAGCGCGCTGAGGTACTGCACGCCGAGCCGTTCCCGGGCGGCGAAGTCCCGATCGTCGGTGATCCGCCCCCAGTTCGAGGTGGCGAGCAGGCCCAACGGTGCCAACAGTGCTCCGATGAGCAGCAGGGGCAACAGTCGGCCCAGCATGGACGGCCGTCGACGGGCCCGCGGCGCGGGGACTGTCATGTGTGTCTCCTCCGGCGTGGGCGCGAATCGGGGCGGCGTCGGGCTAGCCCGACAAGTCCCGTCCACCGGACCGGAAAACTAATCGAACCCCCGACTGGTCAGACCCGACTGAACGAGTCAGGTTCGCGTCAGTTCGAGTCATGTCACCATTTGTCCGCGTTGCCAGCACGCTCTGTGTCAGCTGTGTGTGTGACATGGAGGGATCGAGGTGGATATCCGCGGAAGATCGGAATTCACGAAATCCGAACTCAACTCGCTGTGCCGCGTCGGACGTTGCGCGCTCGCACCCCCACCCGGCACCGATCGGGGCAACCGGACAGACGTACGGCGGATCTCAGCCAACGCTCAGCCTCCGCGCCGTACCGTGTGCCGCATGACATCGCCGTCGCCGGCCGCGTGGTTCCGGCGTGCCCTGCCCACCCGTCGCCGCGCGACCGCCGCCGCGGTGGTCGTCGTACTGTTGGCCGCCGCCGTGACCTGGGCGGTGTGGCCACAAGGGTCGGGCGTACGCGCCGAGAGCGCGATGCTCATCGTCCGCTCCGGACCGTCCGGCGACGAGCCGGTGGACCTGGACACCACTCTCTACCTGCCGGCCGACGCCTCATCCGCCCGGAAGGTGCCGGCGGTGCTGTTGGCGCACGGGTTCGGCGGCACCAAGGAGTCGGTGCGCTCCGACGCGGAGGAGTTCGCCGGCCGCGGCTACGCGGTGCTCACCTGGACCGCGCGCGGGTTCGGTAGGAGCGGCGGCGAGATCCACCTGGACAGCCCCGACTACGAGGTCCGCGACGCCGAGCGACTGCTGGACTGGCTGGCCGCTCGGCCGGAGGTGCGCACCGACGCCGCCGGCGACCCGAAGGTCGGTGTGGTCGGCGGCTCGTACGGCGGCGGTTTGGCGTTGCTGCTGGCCGCCCAGGACCGGCGGGTCGACGCGATCGTCCCCATGATCACCTGGAACGACCTGTCCCGGGCGTTCCTGCCGGAGAGCACCGGCGGGGCGCCGACCGAGGGCGTGTTCAAGCAG
>NZ_JAGPXZ010000549.1:0-4292 GCF_018070305.1 Micromonospora sp. M51
GTACCGGCCGTGGTCATCACCAGCGCACCGAGCGCGGCCCCCGCACCGATCAGCCCGACAGTGACACCGGCCACGAAGACCCGCAGTCGGCTGGCCACCCCGAGGAAACCGATCAGCGCCACCAGCAGCAGCGCGACCGAGCCGGCCAGCAGTTCCGGAGCGCCCACCCAGCGGGCCGGCCCGAACGGTCCGACCGGGTCGCCGGAGCCGACCGCCAGGGCTCCGGCCGTGAACGCGTAGGGCAGCGCGTAGCCGCCGAGCGTCGCCCCGGCGGCACCGTCGCCGTTGGCCCGGGAGGCCACCGTGGCGGCGACGGTGAGCACCAGCGCCACCGCGCCGGCCGCCAGCCAACCGGCCCGGTGGGTCGGTCCACCGGCGAGCAGCGCGAGCAGTCCGACAGCGAGCGGTACGGCGGCACCGGCCAGACCGGCCGCCCGGGTGGCGGTGGGCGACCAGGCGCCACCCCGGCGACGGGCACCCTCGGCGATCGCCTCGATGACGTCGTCGTACTCCAACTCGGGCCAGTGGGCGCGGGCCGGCACGAGGTGCAGCACCTCACCGTCGCGGACCCCCTGCGGCAACAACGCCTGTGCCGTCACCAGCAGCGCCCCGTCGGTGCGGCGGAGCACCCAACCGCCGTGCTGCTCGCCGTCGTCGGCCAGCCCGACACCGGCGTGTCGGAGCACGTCGGGCAGCAGCTCGGCCAGCGGCACCTGCTCCGGCAGGGCGACGTCCACCCGTCGTTGCGGCGCGCTGATGGTGACGCGTGCCAGCCCGGTAGTCATCGACTGATCTCCATATCGAGTGGGATCGGAGGCTGCGCGGACGACAGGACTTTACCTACCATGAGCCAGGCTCGGGTTACCCAGCGCTGTCAGGAGGCCGAGTGTCCACCGTCGTCATCAAGCGCCCACCACGCCGACCAGCGCCGGAGATTCCCGCCGGTGAGGTGTCGGTGGACGCGCCGCCGGAGATCCCCGTGGTGACCGGTGGACGGTGGCAGCAGATGCTCATGCTGCTGCCCATGCTCGGCGGCACCGTGGCGATGGCGATGATGTTCGGCCGCGGTGGCGGCGCCTACTCGTACGTGGTGGGCGGGATGTTCGGGCTCTCCTCGTTGGCGATGCTGGTGACGTCCTGGGGCAGCGCCTCCGGCACCCCGAAGAAGTCCGAGATGATGGCCGCCCGCAGGGAGTACCTGCGCCACCTGGCCACGCTGCGGCGGCGGGTCCGGCGGACCGCCGGCCAACAACGGGCCGGGCTCTACTACCGGCACCCGGATCCGGGTCGGCTCTGGTCGACGGTGGACAGCCACCGGGTCTGGGAGCGGCGTCCCGCCGACCGGGATTTCGCCGTGGTACGCGTCGCCGTCGGGCCGCAGACCCTCGCCACGCCACTCGTCCCACCGGTCACCCGACCGTTGGAGGAGCTTGAGCCGATGACCGCCGGCGCGCTGCGCCGCTTCCTGGACGCGTACTCAGTGGTGCCGGACCTGCCGGTGGCGCTGTCGCTGCGCAGCTTCGCCCGGGTGCACGTGCGACCCGCCGGCCGCACCCCGGCGACCACCCCGACCACCGGCGCGCCCCCCAGCGCGGACCCGGCGGCGCAGGCGCTGGTCCGGGCCGTACTGACCCAACTGGCGGTCTTCCACGCCCCCGACGAACTGCTCGTCGCGGTCTGCGCCGGGCCGGAACGCCGGGCCTGCTGGGAGTGGGTGAAGTGGCTCCCGCACGCCCACCACCCCACCCGCACCGACGCGCTCGGCCCGGTACGGCTGGTCACCAGCTCCGCCGCCGAACTGGAGTCGCTGCTGGCCGACGTGCTGGCCACCCGGTCCCGGTTCAGTCCGGCCGGCCCGGCCACCGACGGCCCGCACGTGGTGGTGGTCCTCGACGGCGGCGACCTGACCGGGGCCAGCGAGCTGACCGGCGACGGCGGCATCGACGCGGTCACCGTGCTGGACCTGGACACTCCGCCGCCCCGACTGCTGGACCGGTACGCGCTGCTGTTGGAGTTGCACGGCCGACGGCTGCACTCGTGGTCGTCCGACGGGCACGCCGAGGTGGGCACCGCCGACCAGTTGGACCTGGCCGACGCCGAGGCGGTGGCCCGACGGTTGGCGCCGCTGCGCCTCGCCGGCACGGCCCGTGGGCCGGACGCCCCGTTCCAGGCCGACCTGGGTCTGCCCGAGCTGCTCGGTCTCGGCGACCCGGAGAGCTTCACAGCGGAACAGGGCTGGTTACCGCGTTCGGCACGAGACCGGTTGCGGGTGCCGATCGGGGTGGGCACCGACGGCGGCGCCATCGAGCTGGACCTCAAGGAGTCCGCCCAGGACGGCATGGGCCCGCACGGCCTGCTCATCGGGGCGACCGGGTCCGGCAAGTCCGAGCTGCTCCGCACGCTGGTGCTGGGGCTTGCCGCCACGCACAGCTCCGAGCAGCTCAACTTCGTGCTGGTCGACTTCAAGGGTGGGGCCACCTTCGCCTCGTTCGACCGGCTGCCGCACACCGCGGCCGTGATCACCAACCTGGCCGACGCGTTGCCACTCGTCGACCGCATGGTGGACGCGATCAACGGGGAGCTGGTCCGCCGTCAGGAGTTGCTGCGACGCGCCGGCAACTTCGCCAGCGTGCGCGACTACGAGCGGGCCCGGGCGGCCGGCAGCCCGCTCGCACCGCTGCCGTCACTGCTGCTGATCTGCGACGAGTTCTCCGAACTGCTCTCCGCCAAGCCCGACTTCATCGACCTGTTCGTGCAGATCGGCCGACTGGGCCGGTCGCTCGGCGTGCACCTGCTGCTCGCCAGCCAACGGTTGGAGGAAGGCCGGCTCCGTGGGTTGGACACCCACCTGTCGTACCGGATCGGGTTGCGCACCTTCTCGGCGCTGGAGTCCCGCACGGTGCTCGGCGTCGCGGACGCCCACGAGCTGCCCCGCTCGCCGGGCCACGGCTACCTGCGCGCCGGCACCGACCCGCTGGCCCGCTTCAAGGCCGCGTACGTCTCCGGTGCCGTCCGCCGACGGACCGCACCGGGCGTCGCCGCCGCCGAGGGGGGCGCCCGGCTGCTCACCTTCACCACCCACGTCGTACCGGTGGCCGAGCCGGCGTCCCCGGTCGTACCGGTCGTGGCAGAGGAGGAGGGGGGCAGCACGCTGCTCGACCTGCTGGTGAACCGGCTCGTCGGGCAGGGCCCCCCGGCGCACCAGGTGTGGCTCGCACCGCTCGGTCAGCCGCCGGCCCTGGACGAGGTGCTCGGCCCGGTCGAGGTGCACCCGAAGCGCGGGCTCACCGTCGGCAACCCGGAGCTGCACGGCGCACTCGGCGTGCCGATGGCGATCGTGGACAAACCCTTGGAACAGCGCCGGGACCTGCTCTGGCTGGCACTGGACGGCGCCGCCGGGCACGTCGCGGTGGTCGGTGCGCCGCAGAGCGGCAAGTCCACCGCCCTGCGCACGCTGATCTGCGCGTTGGCGCTCACCCACACGCCGGCCGAGGTGCAGGTTTACTGCCTCGACTTCGGTGGCGGCGGGCTGGCCGCACTGCGCGACCTCCCGCACGTGGGCGGTGTGACCGGCCGCGCCGACCCGACCGCGGTACGACGCACCGTCGGCGAGATGACCACCCTGCTGGTCGATCGGGAACGCCGCTTCGCGGAGTTGAGCGTGGAGTCGATGGCCGCGTACCGGCAGCGGCGAGCGGCGGCGGGGACGGCCGGTCAGCCGGGCGTCGACCCGTACGGTGACGTGTTCCTGGTGATCGACGGGTGGAGCACCATCCGCGGCGAGTACGACGACCTGGAGCCACTCGTCACCGACCTGGCCACCCGGGGCCTGTCGTACGGGCTGCACGTGGTCGCCACCGCGCTGCGCTGGCTGGACTTCCGCCCGGCGATCCGGGACCTGTTCGGCTCCCGACTGGAGCTGCGCCTGGGCGACCCGGCCGACTCGCTGGTGGCCCGGCGTGCCGCCGCGAACGTGCCGGAGCGCCCCGGCCGAGGGGTGACCGCGGAGGGCCTGCACTTCCTCACCGCACTGCCTCAGCTCGGTACCGCCGGTGGCGACACCGCCGATCTGGTCAAGCGGGCCGCCGAGGGGTGGGCGGGTCCCGTGGCGCCCCGGGTGCGGCTGCTCCCGCCGGCGCTGCCGTACGCCGATCTGGACCTCACCTCGACGGCCGGGCTGCGGCTGCCGATCGGGATCGCGGAGGCGGACCTGCGCCCGGTGCTGCTCGACTTCGCCGCCGAGCCGCACTTCGTGGTCTTCGGGGACTCGGAGTGCGGCAAGTCGTCGTTCC
>NZ_JAGPXZ010000055.1:0-14999 GCF_018070305.1 Micromonospora sp. M51
GCACCAGGATCAGCGTGAGCAACGTCGAGCTGAGCAGACCACCGATCACCACGACCGCCAGCGGCTGGGAGATGAAGCCGCCCTCACCGGTCAACCCGAGCGCCATCGGCAGCAGCGCGAAGATGGTCGCCACCGCCGTCATCAGGATCGGGCGCAGCCGGCGACGGCCACCTTCGACCACCGCCTCCTGAACCCCCATGCCCTGCGCCCGGTACTGGTTGATCAGGTCGAGCAACACGATCGCGTTGGTCACCACGATGCCGACCAGCATCAGCACACCGATCAGCGCCGGCACGCCGAGCGGCGTTCCGGTGACCAACAGCAGGCCGATCGCACCGGTCGCCGCGAACGGGATGGAGATCAGCAGGATCAGCGACTGGGTCAGGCTGCGGAACGTCGCCACCATGATCAGGAAGACGATCGCGATCGCGGCCAGCACCGCCAGGCCCAGGTCCGCGAAGGCGTCCGCCTGATCCGCGCTGACACCACCGATGGTGAAGCTCGCACCCGGCACGTTGATGCCGTCCAACCGCTTCTGCAACTCAGTGCTGGTCGCGCCCAGGTTCGAGCCGGTCGCCGAGCCGGTCACCGACACGCTGCGCTCACCGTCGATCCGACTGACCTGCTGCGGCCCCTCGCCCTGGGTGACCTTCGCGATGTCGCCCAAGGTGACCGGACCCACCGGCAGCGCCCGCAGCGCCTCCACCGTCGTCGGCGGCTGCGTGCCCAGCCGCAGCACCACGTTCTGCTGCCGGCCGTCGAGCGTGACCTGCCCCAGCGGCGCTCCCCGGAACGCCTGCGACACCAACTGCCCCACGGCGGCCTCGGTGAGCCCGACCCGACCGGCGGCGACCCGGTCGACCGTCACGTCGACTCGCGGCACCTGCGCGGCCAGGCTGGTGGTGACGTCCTCGACGTCCGGCACCCCGGCCATCGCCGTGCGGGCCTCCTCGGCGGCCCGGGCCAGCACCTCCGGGTCGCTGGCCTGGACGATCACCTCCAGCTGGCTGGTCGACGCCTCCTGCCCGCCACCGAAGCTGATCTCGCCCAGCCCGCTGCCGAGCTTGTCGAACTCCTCGCGCAGCACCTCACGCATCTGCTTCGCGTCGGTGTCACCGTCGAGCGCCAACGACCAGTTGGCGACGTTGTTGCCGCCACCCCCGAACGGGTTGTCCCCGCCGCCGGCGGTCACCTGGTACGTCTTGACGCCCGTGGTGCGGGACAGCACCGACTCGATCTGCTTGGCCGCCGCGTCGGTGGCCGCCAGACCACTGCCGGCCGGCAGCTCCTGGCTCATGTTGAGGGTGTCCTGGCCGGAGTCGTCCAGGAAGTTGGTCTCCAACTTCTGCGACAGGCCGAAGGTGCCGAAGAGCACCAGCAGGCCGAGCCCGACGGTGATCCAGCGGGTGGACCGCTTGCGGGTGGCGAAGCCGATCACCGGCAGGTACCCCCGCTGCAACGGGTTGCGCAGCTCCTTCTCCTCCGCGCCGCGCCGTACCGCCTCGTCGTCGGCGGTGCCGCTGGGCGGCTTGAGGAACCAGTACGCGAGGACCGGGATCACGGTCAGCGACACCAGCAGCGAGGCGACCAGGGCCACCGTCACGGTGATCGCGAACGGCGCGAAGAGCTGGCCCACGAACCCGCCGACCAGCGCGATGGGCGCGAACACCGCCACCGTGGTGAGGGTGGACGCGGTCACCGCACCGGCCACCTCCCGGACCCCGGTGATGATGGCGTGCCGCTTCTCCTCGCCGTACTCCAGGTGTCGTTTGATGTTCTCCAACACCACGATCGAGTCGTCGACCACCCGACCGACAGCGATTGTCAACGCGCCGAGGGTGAGCAGGTTGAGCGAGTAGTCACCGATCCACAGGGCGATCAGCGCCACCAGCACGGAGAGCGGGATGGAGACCGCGGTGACCACCGTCGAGCGCACCGACAGCAGGAAGACCAGGATGACGATGACCGCCATCACCAGGCCCAACAGGCCCTCGGTGGTCAGCGACTCGATCGACTTCTCGACGAACGGCGCCTGGTCGAAGACCACCGTCAGCTCCGCGCCGGAGGCGTCCTTCAGGTCGTCGAGCCGGTCACGGATCTCGTGCGAGATCTGCACGGCGTTGCCGTCCGGGGCCGCGGTGACCGCGACACCGAGGCTGTCCTTGCCGTTGGTACGGGTGATCGCGGTGGCCGGAGCGAGCTGCTGCTCGACGGTCGCGACGTCACCGAGTCGGACCGGTGCCGCAGCCGGGGCGACCACGATGCCGCGCAGCTCCTCCAGGGTGGCGATCGGCGTACCGACCTGCACCGGGAGGGCCAGCGTGCCGTCGGTCACCGCGCCGGCCGGCACCGCCACGCCGTTGGTCTTCAACGCCGCGCCGATCGCCGTCGGTTGGATCTTCGCGGCGGCCAGCTTCGCCGGATCCGGGGTGACCACCACCACGTCGTCCCGGTCGCCGGTCACCTCGACGGTGCGTACCCCCTCGATGCCCTCCAGCTCCGGCACCACAGTGGCGCGCAGCTTCTCGGCGAGCGCCCGCTCGTCCCCGGTGCCGGCCGCGGCCAGCACCACCGCCGGGAGATCGTCGGTGCTACCCGCGATGACCTGCGGGTCCACGCCCTCCGGCAGCTGGGCGTCGATGCGGCTCAACGCGGTCTGCATCTTGTTGACCACGTCGTCCAGGTCGGTGCCGAACTCGTACATCACCTGGACGGTGGCCGCCCCCTCGCGGGACGTGGAAGTGATCTTGTCCAGCCCGGGGATGCCCTGCAGGGCGTTCTCGATCGGCTCGGTCACCTGGGACTCGACGATCTCGGGACCGGCGCCGGGGTAGGGGGCCACGATGAACGCGGCCGGGAACTCGAGCGACGGCAGCAGTTGCTGCTTCAGCGACGGCACGGCGAACGCTCCGAACACCGTGGTCACCACCGCGATGAGGGCGATCAGCCCTCGGTTGGCGAGGCTGAATCTGGCGAGCAGCGACATCGGCCTGGCTCACTCCTGACAGAGAATGCGGGCGGGGATACCCGAAAGTGTGCCGGACTCGCCTACCTCGACCCCCGCCGCCCCCGGGCCGCCCGCCCGCCGTCGATCACCACCAGGACGGTGGCGCGCTCAGGCGAGGTCGAGGGCGCGAGCCGCCGCCAGCGGGTCGTTCCCGATGGTCACCGGCGCCGGTGCGGTGGAAATCGCCCATTCCGGGTCCTTCAACCCGTGACCGGTCACCGTGCACACGACAGTGGAACCGGGCGGCACCGCGCCCGCCGCACCCTGCTGGAGCAGACCGGCCACGCTGGCCGCGCTGCCCAGCTCGACGAAGACCCCCACCTCGCGGGCGAGCAGGCGGTACGCGGACAGGATCTCGCGGTCGGTCACCGACGCGATCAGGCCACCGGAGGCGTCCCGGGCATCCAACGCCTTGGTCCAGCTCGCCGGGTTGCCGATCCGGATCGCGGTGGCGATCGTCGACGGCTCCGGCACCACCTGGCCGGTCACGATCGGGGCCGCCCCGGCGGCCTGGAAGCCGTACATCTTCGGCGTCCGGGTGGTGGCACCGGCCGCCGTCTCCTCCGAATATCCCATCCAGTACGCGGAGATGTTGCCGGCGTTGCCGACCGGCAGGCAGTGGATGTCGGGCGCGTCACCGAGCGCCTCGACGATCTCGAAGGCGGCGGTCTTCTGCCCGTGCAGACGGTCGATGTTGACCGAGTTGACCAACGCGACCGGATAGTCCTGGGCGAGCTTGGCGGCCGTCGCGAGGCAGTCGTCGAAGTTGCCGTTGACCTGCAACAGCTTCGCGCCGTGCACCAGCGCCTGGGCCAACTTGCCCAACGCGATCTTGCCCTGCGGCACCAGCACGGCACAGGTCAACCCGGCCCGAGCCGCGTACGCCGCGGCGGAGGCGCTGGTGTTGCCGGTGGAGGCGCAGATGATGGCCTTGTTGCCGGCCTCGACCGCCTTGGACACCGCGAGGGTCATCCCCCGGTCCTTGAAGGAGCCGGTCGGGTTGGCACCCTCCACCTTCAGGTACACGTCGCAACCGAGCCGGGCGGACAGCACCGGCGCCGGCAACAACGGGGTGTTCCCCTCGTGCAGCGTGACGACCGGCGTGGCCGCGGTGACCGGCAGCCGATCCCGGTACGCCTCGATCAGACCCCGCCACATGTCGTTTCTCCTCGCCTCTACCGCCGCGCCCACCCGAGCGTCACGGCCACCTTGGACCAGCCTGCCGGAGCGGTCGATGGCACACCCCGGCGTACCCACCTGACGGGACGCGCGAGCCGTGCCGTCGATGATGCAACGACTCAGGCGTCGCCCTCGACCCGCAGCACGCTGGTCACCGACCGGACGATGTCCAGCCCGCGCAGCTCGCCGACGGTCGCCGCGAGCGCGGCGTCCGGGGCCACATGCGTGACGATGACCAGCTCGGCGTCGCCGTCGCGGCCCGCCGGTCCGCCGGCCGAGCCCTGCCGCACCGTCGCGATCGACACGTCGTGCCGGGCGAACACGCTCGCCACCGACGCCAGCACACCCGGGCGGTCGGCCACGTCGAGGCTCACGTGGTAGCGGGTCAACGCCTCACCCATCGGCCGGACCGCCAGGTCCGCGTACGCGCTCTCGCTGGCCGCGCGCACCCCGGCGAGCCGGTTACGGGACACCGCGACCACGTCGCCGAGCACCGCGCTGGCGGTGGGCGCCCCGCCGGCGCCCCGACCGTAGAACATCAGCTGCCCGGCGGCGTCCGCCTCCACGAAGACCGCGTTGAACGCGTCACCGACGCTGGCCAGCGGGTGGCTGCGGGGGATCATCGCCGGGTGCACCCGGACGCTGACCGTCTCCCGGCCGGTGGGGTCCACGCCCCGGGCCGCGATGCAGAGCAGATTGATCGTGCAGCCCATCGCCTGGGCGCTGGCCATGTCCGCGGCGGTCACCTCGGTGATGCCCTCGCGATGCACGTCGGCGGTCGGGTCAGCCTCCGCGTACCCCAGGGCGGTGGCCTCGTCGAGGGCCTCGGCAAAGCCGGCGCCGGTCGCGTCCATCGCGGAGAGGATGAAGTTGGTGGTGCCGTTGACGATGCCGGTGACCCGGTTGATCCGGTCGCCGTGCAGCGACTCGCGCAGCGGGCGCAGCAGCGGGATGGCCCCGGCCACCGACGCCTCGTAGTAGAGGTCGCCGCCGCCCTCGGCGGCCGCCTCGTGCAGGGCCACCCCGTCCTCGGCGAGCAGCGCCTTGTTGGCGGTGACCACGCTCTTGCCGGCGCGCAGCGCCTCGACCAGCCAGCTGCGGGCCGGCTCGATGCCACCGACCACCTCGACCACCACGTCGACGTCGTCGCGCTTGATCAGGCCGAGCGCGTCGGTGGTGAACAGGTCCTCGGCGACCGGCAGGTCACCCCGGTCGCGGCCGAGCCGGCGGACGGCGATGCCGGCGATCTCCAGCGGAGCGCCGATCCGCGCGGCCAGGTCGGCCGACTGCTCGTGCAGCAGCCGGACCACCTCCTGGCCGACAGTGCCACAGCCGAGCAGCGCCAAGCGCACAGGTGACGTCATCCAACATCCAATGCGAGCAGGTCCTCTTCGGTTTCCCGCCGGACGATCAGGCGCGCCTGGCCGTCGCGCACCGCGACCACCGGTGGCCGGGGCACATGGTTGTAGTTGCTGGCCATGCTTCGGCAGTACGCACCGGTGCCGGGCACTGCGACAAGATCTCCGGGCTGCACGTCGGCGGGCAGGAATTCATCCTTCACCACGATGTCCCCGGACTCACAGTGCTTTCCCACCACGCGGGCGAGCAACGGCTGCGCGGTCGAGGCGCGCGAGGCCAGCGTCGCCGAGTAGGACGCGTCGTACAGGGCGGTGCGGATGTTGTCGCTCATCCCCCCGTCGACGCTGACGTACGTCCGGAGGCCGTCGAGATCCTTGACCGTGCCGACCTCGTAGAGGGTGAACACGGCCGGCCCGACGATGGCCCGGCCCGGCTCGATCGACAGGTGCGGCACTGCCAGGTTCTCCACCGCGCACTCCGAATCGACGATCTTGCGAAGTCGCTTGGCCAGATCCTGCGGTGTCGCCGGGTCGTCCTGGGTGGTGTACGCGATGCCGAACCCGCCGCCGAGGTCCAGCTCGGGAAGCTCCACCCCGCGCGCGTCGCGGATCTGGGCCTGCAGGGCGAGCACCCGACGGGCCGAGACCTCGAAGCCGCTGGCGTCGAAGATCTGCGAGCCGATGTGCGAGTGCAGACCGCGCAGCTCCAGCACACCCTCGTCGAGGATCTTGAACGCGGCGTTGGCGGCGGCCCCGCCAGCCAGCGAGAAGCCGAACTTCTGGTCCTCGTGGGCGGTGGCGATGAACTCGTGGGTGTGCGCCTCGACACCCACGGTGACACGGACCAGCACCCGGGGCCGGACCCCGCGCTCGCGGGCCAGCGCGGTGAGCCGGTCGATCTCGGTGAACGAGTCGACGATGATGCGGCCCACCCCGGCGTCCAGCGCCCGGCCCAGCTCGGCGACCGACTTGTTGTTGCCGTGGAAGCCGATCCGCTCCGGCGGCATCCCGGCCGACAGCGCGGTGGCCAGCTCGCCGCCGGTGCAGACGTCCAGGTGCAGACCCTCCTCGGCGATCATCCGGACCACCGCCCGGCAGAGGAACGCCTTGCCGGCGTAGTAGACGTCCTCGGTCGGGAAGGCCGCCCGGAAGTCGCGGCAGCGCGAGCGCAGGTCGGCCTCGTCCAGGACGTACACCGGGGTGCCGAACTCGGCAGCGATGTCGCGGACGCTCAGGCCCGCGACGGCGACAGCGCCGTCCGCGCCACGCGTCACCGACCGCGGCCACAGCGCCGGCACGAGGGCGTTGACGTCGGCAGGGGTACGCAGCCAGGCCGGCCCCTGGTTGCTGATGTCCGCGTGCAGCGCCCCAGCCTCATGAGCGCGCATGTCACATCCTCTCGGGGGCGGAGACGCCGAGCAGGTGCAGACCGTTGGCGATCACCGTGCGGGTGGCGTTGTTGAGCCAGAGCCGGGCGCGGTGCAGGTCGGTGACCTCCTCGTCGCCCAGCGGCAGCACCCGGCAGTTGTCGTAGAACCGGTGGTAGGAGGCAGCGACGTTCTCCTCCAGGTAGCGGGCCACCCGGTGCGGCTCGCGCAGCTCGGCGGCGGTGGCCACCACCGCCGGGAACTCGGCGAGCGCCTTGAGCAGCTCGTTCTCCTTCTCGTGGTCGAGCAGCTCGGGGCGGAACGCCTCGGCGTCACCCGGAACCAGCCCCACCTCGGCGGCGTTGCGGGCCACGCCCGCCGTCCGGGCGGCCACGTACTGCACGTAGTAGACCGGGTTGTCGCGGGTCGCCCGGGTCCACAGCTCGATGTCGATGTCGATCGGCGAGTCGCTGGAGTAACGGGCCAACGCGTACCGGGCAGCGTCCACGCCGATCGCCTCGACCAGGTCCTCCAGGGTGATCACCGTGCCGGCCCGCTTGCTCATCCGCATCGGGGCGCCGTCGCGCAGCAGGTTGACCAGCTGCCCGATGAGAATCTCCAGGTTGCGCTCCGGGTCGTCGCCGAAGCAGGCGGACATCGCCTTCATCCGGCCGATGTAGCCGTGGTGGTCGGCGCCCAGCATGATCACGACCCGCTCGAAGCCGCGCTCGCGCTTGTCCAGGTAGTAGGCGCAGTCCGCGGCGAAGTACGTCCACTCGCCGTTGGACTTGCGCAGTACCCGGTCCTTGTCGTCACCGAAGTCGGTGGTGCGGAGCCAGGTGGCGCCCTCGGACTCGTACAGGTGCCCCTGCTGGCGCAGCCGGGCCAGGGCGAGGTCCAACTCACCCCGGTCGTGCAGGTCCTTCTCGTTGAAGTAGGTGTCGAACTCCACCCCGAAGTCGCGCAGCGAGCTGCGGATCTCGTCGAACATCAGCGCGACGCCCTCGACCCGGAAGATCTCCTGGGCGGCGTCGTCGTCGAGCGAGCGCACCTCCGGCCGGCGGGCCTGCACCTCGCTGGCGATCTCGGCGATGTACGCCCCGCCGTAACCGTCCTCCGGAGCAGGCTCGCCCTTGGCCGCGGCGAGCAGCGACCGGGCGAACCGGTCGATCTGCGAACCGGCGTCGTTGAAGTAGTACTCCGTGCCGACCTGCGCGCCGGTGGCCCGCAGCAGCCGGCTCAGCGCGTCACCGACGGCCGCCCAACGGACCCCGCCGATGTGCACCGGCCCGGTCGGGTTGGCCGAGACGAACTCCAGGTTGATCTTCTCGCCGGCGAGCCGGTCGCTGTGGCCGTACTCCGAGCCGGCCTCGACGATCATCCGCGCGAGTTGACCGGCGGCAGCGGCGTCGAGCCGGATGTTCAGGAAGCCCGGCCCGGCGATTTCCACCGATTTCACACCCGCCGCCCGACCCAGCTCGTCGGCCAGGGCCGTCGCCAACTCCCGGGGCGGGACGCCCACCTTCTTGCTCAACTGCAGCGCGAGCGTCGAGGCGTAGTCGCCGTGCTCGGGGTTGCGCGGTCGCTCCACCACCGTGCTCGCCGGCAACGCGGCGCGGTCGAGGCCACGCTGGTCGAAGACGGCGTGGGCGGCGGCAAGGACGACCGAGGCTAGTTCTGCAGGAGTCACCCATCCATGTTATCGGGGGTAGACTCGGGCACTCGGCGGCTCCCCTGCGCGTCATCCGGCCCGCCACTCCCCTGACCGACCGACTTGACGAGGCACGATGAGCATCAGCACCCCGGGTGGCCCTGAGCGCCGCCCGACCGTGGTCAGCACCGGCAAGAAGCCGGCCGCAGGCCGGCCGGCGTCCGGCGCCAAGGCCGGCTCCGGCAAGCCGACGGGCAAGCCGGCAGGCTCTCCCCGGGCCGGCGGCAAGGGCCCGCGCAAGCCGGTCACCCCGGTCAAGGTGAGCCAGGGCCGCGCCTGGGGTCCGATCGCGCTCTTCGTCGCCGTGGGTGTGCTCTTCGTGGCGATCGTCGGGTACGGCGCCTGGGCGACCTTCCAGGGCTCCAAGCCGTGGGACAAGCGGGCCAACGCCATCGACGGCATCGTCAACATCCGCAAGTCCGACCCGGACAGCCTGAAGTACGAGTCGCACAAGTCGGGTCCGCTGACCTGGAACTACTCGCCTCCGGTGGGTGGGGTGCACAACGCCGCCTGGCAGAACTGCATGGGCGACGTGTACGACGCCCCGATCGCCAACGAGCACGCGGTGCACAGCCTGGAGCACGGCGCGGTGTGGATCACCTACCGCCCCGACCTGCCGAAGGACCAGGTCGACAAGCTCGCCGGCAAGGTGCGCGGCGTCGAGAAGACCTTCATGAGCCCGTACGAGGGCCTGGACAAGCCGATCTCGCTGCAGGCCTGGGGCTACCAGCTCAAGGTCGACAACGCCGACGACTCGCGGATCGACGAGTTCATCAAGGACCTGCGGGTGAACGCCTCCGTCGAGGGCCCGACGGCGCTCTGCAACACCGGCATCACCGCCACCGGCACCACGCCGCGTGAGCTTCAGCAGCAGCCCACCCAGTAAGGACCGCAATGACCGCTCCGGCGACCACCGACAGCGAGCACGACGACGACATCCCGGCCACCCCGGACGAGGGTGGCCGGGCCCCGGCGTCGCGCTACGGCGTGCTGGCGCTCGCCGTCATGCTGGTGGTGGGGCTCCTCCTCGGGTACGCGGGCGGCCTGCTCACCCCGCGACTCACCCAACCCGGTGACGCCTCGGTCGAGGCGGGCTTCGCCCGGGACATGACCACCCACCACGCGCAGGCGGTGGAGATGAGCCTGATCGCGTACCGGTCGGCGACCCTCCCCGAGGTGCGGCAGATCGCTGTCGACATCGCCACCGGGCAGCAGGGCGAGATCGGCGCCATGCAGACCTGGCTGCGCGAGTGGGGTCTCAGCCCGACCGGGTCGAAGCCGCCGATGTCGTGGATGTCCGACGGTGCCACCGTCACTGACGGTCTGATGCCCGGCATGGCCTCGCCGCAACAGATGACCGCCCTGCGCGAGGCTCAGGGCATCGATGTCGACCGGCAGTTCCTGGCCCTGATGTACGACCACCACCTGGGCGGCATCCACATGATCGACGCGGCGCTCGGCGCTACCGACAACGACGAGGTGCTGCGGGTGGCGAACACCATGAAGGCCACCCAGCAGACCGAACTGAACAACCTCCGGCAACTCCAGGCGCAGGCAGCCAAGGGCTGACCGACCCACGGGCACACACCGGGCCCGCGTCTCCGCCACACGATGGCGGGACGCGGGCCCGACCCGTACCACCCATACCTGCCCGTACTCGGCCCACGCACCCGGCCCATTGCCCGCGCCCAACCCCCGCCCAGCCCCGCCCATGATCGACTCGGGTTTCAGGAAACTGGGGTGTCGTCGTGAGCGGGACACCACGACTTCTTGAAACCCGAGTCGATCAAGGCGCACACTCGGTGGCCTGCGCCCCGAAAGATACTCTTTGTCCCTTGTGGGGCTATCGCGAGGCACGGGCGATTACGTTGCTTAGAGAGTTTTCTCCCCACATATCGTGACCAGTTGCGATTCGGGCTCGTTGCCCAAGACGTGGGGGTTGCACTCAGAGACGCACGGCGTTCGGTCACCAGTTGGTGCCGACGCCACACCATCGGTGGTGACGGGGCGGTGGCAGCCGTCCGTCGCGGACAGCGGCAGGGCGAGCCGGGAATGCTCAGCCGCGAACAGGAACTCGAGTTGATCGACACGCTGCGGGGCGTCCACCCCGACGAGTTCGGCCTGGACGAGGAGCTGTGGACGCGGCAGAGCCTCACCACGCTCATCCAGCGGCGCTTCGACCTGCCGTTGGACCCTGGTGCGGTCGGGGCGTACCTGCGGGCCTGGGGGTTGGGTCCGCGCGAGCCGCGCGAGCGCGCCTGCGGGCTCTGCGTCAGCGCGGTCGAGCGGTGGGTCCGCAGTGACTACCCGGCGATCACCCGGGCCGCGCAGGAGCACCTCGCGGAGGTGTACTGGATCGGGCGGGTCCGACTGCGTGGCACCATGCCGGCAGCGGACGTGATCTCCGCGGTCTCGTCCCGTGGCCGGGTGCGCTTCATGATCACCACGCCGACGGTGGACCCGCCGCTTCCCCGCGACTTCGTGCTGCGGCTCAGCGGCGAGGAGCAGCGCACGGTGCACCTGATCGTGGACGGCTCCTGGCCGCGCAACGAGTGGCCACGTCGGCTTCCCCGGCGGATCGTCCTGCACCCGCTGCCCAGTTGCGGGCGGGCGATCGCGGCGGCCTGAGCACCGGGTGAGCCGGTTGCCGACACGATCGGCTCACCCGATACCGATTCGGCGTACGCGGAAGAGGTTTGCTAGTCTTCTCCAGTCGCTGAGCCCCCGTAGCTCAGGGGATAGAGCACCGCCCTCCGGAGGCGGGGGCGCAGGTTCGAATCCTGCCGGGGGCACCAGGAAGCAGTTTTACCCGACACTGCCGGGCGCAGGGGCACACAGCCTCCACGCGCCCGGTTTTGCGTTTCCGCTCGCCGAAGCCCGGAACGGGTCGCCTGGGTGGACCTGAGCCCGTGCGTCGGTGCAGCTGCCACGCCTGACCAGGGGAAGCACCGCATCGGCCAGCTCCACGCTTCCGGTTCGCCGCTCCGCCCTCCCGTACCGCTCCGCTTCGAGTGTCACCTCAGCGGTAGCGGCGCGTCCGTCACCTCATCCGTGCCCGGGTACGTCAGGGCTGATCACCGCCAGCTGTGGGGTCGTCGCCGCCGCGACGACCCCACGCGCACGGCCGCCGAGCGTCTAGCTCGGACGGGCCGCGTCGGCGTAGCGGCGGGCGAGTCCCCCGAAGGCGGCCTTGAGCTCTGCGGGCCCGATCACCTCGATGTCCGCGTCGAACCTGCCGAGCGCGGCGGCGAGGCCGACCCAGGACCAGGAGCCCTGTACGAGCTTGCAGCGGTCGGGGCCGAGTTCTTCGACAAGCCCGTCGCGGGTGTACGCGGCGACGGCGGCGGCGGGAAGGCGGAGGATGACCTCCCCCACGCAGGGCCACGCCGAGGTGTCGGTGGAACCTCGGAAGCGGCCCGTGACGTACGTGGCCACGTCTCCCCTGGGCAGTCGTCGTGGGGTGAAGCGTGGCCCGGTCGGGGTGCGCGGGCTGACCCGGTCACAGCGGAAGGTTCGCCAGTCGTCTCGGTCGAGGTCCCAGGCGACGAGATACCAGCGCCCCTTCCAGGTGACGAGGTGGTGGGGCTCCACGCGGCGGGGCGGCGCGTCGGTGATGGCGCTCGTCGAGCCGTAGTCGAAGCGCAGAACCTCGTGGGCGTGGACGGCCGCGCCGAGGGCTGTCAGCACGGTGCGGTCGACCGGGGAGTCCGACCCGGTGGCGGGTTGTCCGACTGCGGTGACCTGGAGGGCGTCGATGCGGTGCCGCAGTCGGCTGGGCATGACCTGCCGCATGGTGTTCAGCGCTCGCGTCGCGCCCTCCTGGATGTCCGCGCCGGAGAGGGCTGCCACCTGGAGTGCGACGGCGATGGCGACGGCCTGCTCGTCGTCGAACAGCAGCGGTGGCAGTCGGGTGCCGGCGTCGAGCCGGTACCCGCCGTCCGGCCCCTTGAAGGCTCTGATCGGGTAGCCGAGCTCGCGCAGCCGGTCGACATCGCGTCGCACCGTTCGCGGGCTCACGTCCAGCCTCTCGGCCAGGAGGCCGCCCGGCCAGTCACGTCGGGCCTGGAGGAGCGAGAGCAGCGACAGCAGTCTCGCGGAGGTCGTGGCCATGCATCCGAGTCTGCTCCAGGTAGCGGCCACAACCTGACCGCTACCCCTGCCATCGTCGGCGTCACGCCCGGGCAACAGCCACGGGCGACGTCACACGAGGAGCAGCAATGAGCATCAACACCGTCGCGCACATCAACCTTCGGGGCAACGCGCGGGCCGCCCTCGGTTTCTACCGGTCCGTCTTCGGCGGGGACCTCGCAGCGGTGACCTACGCCGACGCCCACAACGTGCAGAACCCGGCCGAGGCCGACCAGATCATGTGGGGTCAGGTCACGTCCGCCGAGGGCTTCCAGATCATGGCGTACGACGTGCCGTCGGCGCGGCCGTGGAGCCAGGGCGAGAGCCCGTTCTTCGTCTCGGTCCGGGGCAGCGACGCCGACGAGATCACCGGCTACTGGAAGAAGCTGAGTGAGGGCTCGACTGTCCTGGTCGACCTCGCACCCGCTGGCTGGGCTCCCCTCTACGGCATGCTCACCGACCCGTTCGGCGTCACCTGGGTGCTCGACGTCGCCGTCGAGTACGACCCCGCCTGACCAGAAGGAGCAGCCCACCGCCGATCGCGAGGGATCGGCGGTGGGCCTCGGTGCCGCTCAATGTGCCTCGGCCGGCACCAACCTCGGGTGCGCCTCGGGTGTCGTACCCGCGTCCGGGCCGCCGGAGTCCGAGCGGCGCTTGAGCCAGCGGTCGATCACGAGGTTCAGGACCAGCCCGACAGCGCCCCAGATGGCGATGACCAGCAGGTTCTGTCCGACGCCGACGCCGTCGAAGTACCGCAGCGAGCGGGCGATGTCGACCGCCGCGGGCAGCGGCAGCACGTCCTGGAGAGGGCGGAACACCTCGGGCACCAGGTACACCGACATGCCACCGCCGGAGGCGGGTACGCCGGCCATCATCAGCACCACCATCATCGGGATGATGCCCGCCAGGCCGACGGTGCGGGTGAGCACTCCGGTGGCCAGGGAGACCGAGAAGATGGTCAGGGCTCCGTAGGCGATCATCTCCAGGGCGTTGCCGGTGATCGCGCCGATGAGGACGTCGAAGAGGAACCACAGCCAGACGGACATGCCGATCGCCCAGCCGCCCAGCAGCGGCAGGAACTGGGGCAGGCGCCGCACGTGCGGGGCACCGCCGCGCAGGACGGCCAGGAACAGGAAGCCGGCCATGATCCAGGACATGCCGACGTACATGCTGTTGCTGCCGCCGGTGTCGGTCTCGCTCAGGGGTTGCACGTCGGTCAGCGTGAGCGAAAGGCCCTGGGCTGCGGTGATCGGCTGGAAGATCGCGCGGATCGCGGACTGCTGGCTGGCGTTGGCGGCGGACGCCGAGTACAGCGTCGCGGGAGTGTCGGGTGCCGACGGGAGGACGAAGGCGGCGACCACGTCGCGGGAGCGGATCTGCTCGGTGGCTTCGTCCACGGTGTCGGCGACTGTGACGTCGAGGATGCCGTCAAGCTGTGCGTGAAGACCGGCGGCGGTCTGCTGAGCCTGCCCGGGGGCGGCGGCGACCACGACGACCGGGATGTCGTGCGGTTGCGGTTTGTGCATGGAGAACCCCATGGCGCCCACGACGACCACGAGGATGGCAAGCGGGAAGCCGGCCGCGGCCACGTACCGGAATCGCTTGGAGCGCGCAGGCCCGCCGGCCAGAGCGGGGGCCTTCGAGTCGGGGTCGGTGATCGGGGGGACGCCGGGGATCATGTTGCCGCTCGCGCTGCGCTCCTTGAGCAGGCAGAGCGCGAGGGCGGCCACGATCCACACGGCCAGGACGATCAGGTGGGTGCCCAGGCCGTTGCCGTCGAAGTACAGGACCGAGCGCAGCGCCTCACCGGCCGCCGGGAGCGGCAGCACGCCATGCAGGAACTGGAAGAACCCGGGCATGTTGTGAACGGAGAGGGCCAGGTTCGACGCGGGCATGCCGAACACGACCCAGAGCAGCATGCCGGGCAGTACCGCGAGGGGCCCGATCAGTTTGGAGAGCAGCAGCTGGGCCAGGCCGACGGCTGCGGTGGCGAGCGTGCCGACGCCGAGGAAGGTGAGGTAGTGGCCCTCGACGGCACCCACGACCGGCCCGAGGATGAGCCAGATGATCGAGCTGGTGAGCGCGGACCAGCCGGCCAGCACGGGCAGGAACCGTCGCAGCCGCAGCAGGTGGGGGACGCCCATCACCATGATGCTCAGTGGCACGTAACCGGCCAGCATCATGCCCATCGCGGCGAACAGGACCGCGATGCCGGCCGAGTCACCGGAGGGTAGCGGCGCGACGTCCTC
>NZ_JAGPXZ010000550.1:0-4291 GCF_018070305.1 Micromonospora sp. M51
GAGCAGCACCACGAGCGCCCAGCCGGCCAGCAGCGCGGTGCGCAGCTGACCCAGGTCGGCGGCGACGCCGTCCTCGACGGTGAGGACGTACAGCTCGGCGGTCGAGCCGGGAATGCGCCCGCCGATGATCAGCAGCCGGGGACGCTCCGCCGGCGCGGAGCGTTGGTAGCCGAGCCGCCCGTCCGCGACGACGGCCCGCAACCGGGTGCCCAGCACCGGGGCGTACGCGGGGTGCGAGGCGCGGGCCGGGCCGTCGACGAGCACGACGTGCCGACCGCTGGCCTCGAAGCTGGTCAGCAGTTCGGTACTGCGCTGCTCGGTCAGCGGCAGGAACTGCCCAGCGAGCACGAGTTGGTAGCGGGCGTCGGCGGCTGCCTCATGCAGCGACGCGTCCAACCAGGACTGCCGCAGCAGCAGCCCGGTCCCGCCGGCGAGCAGCCCGGCCGAGACGCCGGCGACCAGGACGAACGCGATCGTCAGCCGGCGCCGCAGGCGGCCGGGGAGCACCGCGCGTCCGGCCATCGCCCCACCCCCCCGTCAGCCCGTCGACAGTTTGTAGCCGGCACCGCGCACGGTCCGGATCAGCCGGGGCTGCGCCGGATCGTCCTCGATCTTGGCGCGTAGTCGCTGCACGGCCACGTCGACCAGTCGGGAGTCGCCGAGGAAGTCGTGGTTCCACACCAGGTCCAGCAGCAGCTCCCGGGTGAAGACCTGGCCGGGCCGCCGGGCCAGCTCCAGCAGCAGGCGGAACTCGGTGGCGGTCAGCGTCACCTCCCGACCGTGCTGGCGGACCACGAAGCCGCCCGGGTCGATCTCCAGGCCGCCGACCTCGATGACTGTCGACGCCGCCGGCACGTTCACCCGGCGCAGTACCGAACGGATCCGGGCCACCAACTCGGGCAGGTCGAAGGGCTTGCGCAGGTAGTCGTCCGCGCCGCACTCCAGCCCGACCACCACGTCGATCGTGTCGGTGCGCGCGGTCAGCATCAGGATCGGCACCTGGCTGCCGCGCCGGATCTCCCGGCAGACCTCCAGACCGTCCAGCCCCGGCAGCATGATGTCGAGGACGATGAGGTCGACCGGGTGCGCGCGGAACGCGGCCAGGGCCTGCCGCCCGTCGACAGCGGTGTCGACCCGGAAGCCGGCGCGGCGCAGACCGAGGGCGGTGACCTCCCGGATCGAGAAGTCGTCCTCGACGACCAACACGCGGCCCTCCATCACCCGAGGGTAGACCCGCTGCGACCGTCCGTAGTCCTGGCGGAACGGTCGGCATCGGTGCCCGGCTGGCCCCTCACCGGCACCGTCCAACCGCTACGGTCAGGTGCCTTCGGCACCAGTGAATCAGCTCACTCGAAAGGGCACGACGTGCAACGTCATGGCTGCGTGATCCGACTTCGCCCCGAGCAGCGGGAAAACTACCTGCGGCTACACGCCGAGGTGTGGCCGAGCGTCGAGAAGACGCTGCGCGAGGCGAACTTCCGCAACTACACGATCTTCCTCCACGACGACCTGTTGTTCGGCTACTACGAGTACATCGGCGACGACTACGAGGCCGATCAGCGGCTGATCGCCGCGGACCCGCACACGCAGGAGTGGTGGAAACTGACCGACCCGTGCCAGGAGTCGATCGCCGAGCCGGGGTCGGGAGACTGGTGGGCTCCGATGCGCGAGGTCTGGCACCTCGCCGACGAGGCCTAGCTCCCTCGGGCGGTTGCGAGGCGAGGCGTCCGGCGACAAAAGGGGCTGCCTCGCCTCACGCCGTCGCCAAGAATTTCTGGGCGTGCTGTCGATTGGGACCGGTTCCGTTCGTAGCCCTGGTGAGAGCCCGGCAACGAGCCGGGCACCCAGCCACCGGAGGGCACGATGACCGCCACTGTGAACCCGACCCGCACCACCACGTCGACCGTCGGCGCGCTGATCCGGACCGGTGTCATCGCCGCCGTCGTCGCGAGCACCGCCACCATGGCCGTCGCCGCCGCCGGCGACCTGGCCGGCGTCAGCCTCGATCTGAGCGGCACCCCGATCCCGGTGTCGGGGTTCGGTGTGTTGACCGCCGTCTTCTCGCTGATCGGGGTCGCCATCGCGGCGCTGCTCGCGCGTTTCGCCCGGCGCCCGCGGCACACGTTCGTCCGCACGACGGTGGCGCTGACGGTCCTGTCGCTGGTGCCGGACGTGGTCGCCGACGCCGGGGCGGCCACCCCGGCGCTGCTGATGCTCACCCACCTGGTCGCGGCCGCGATCGTGATCCCCGCGATCGCCCGCCGCCTGGCCGCCTGACCTGCCCGTTCGACCTACTGGAGGATCGTCATGAAGCAGTACCTGCTGTCCGTGCACTTCGTCGAGGGCGCGCCGACGCCGTCCGACGAGGAGGTGCAGACCATGTTCCGGGAGACCGGCCGGATCAACGACGACATGCAGGCCGCGGGAGCCTGGGTCTTCGGCGGGGGACTCACGTCGCCCGAGAGCGCCACCGTCGTCCGGGTCGACAACGGCGCCACCACCATGAGCGACGGGCCGTTCGCCGAGACGAAGGAGCACATCGCCGGGTTCTGGGTCATCAGGTGCGCCGACCTGGACCAGGCGCTGGCCTGGGCGCAGAGGTGCGCGGCGGCCTGCGGCCCGATCGAGGTACGCCCCTTCGACGACCTGTCCCAGGCCTGACCAGTAGCCGGCCTCCCGACGTGGACCAGTCTCCCGACACTGACCTGGCGAGCATCTACCGCGCGGAGTACGGCCGCTGCGTCGCCACCCTTGCCCGCCTCCTCGGCGACATCAACCTCGCCGAGGAGGCGGTGCAGGACGCGTTCACCACAGCGCTGCAGAAGTGGCAGACCCCGCCGCCGAACCCCGGCGCCTGGATCGTGACCACCGCACGCAACCGGGCCGTCGACCGGCTTCGCCGGGAGTCGACCCGGGAGGCCCGGCACGCCCAGGCCCTGCTGCTGCACCAACAGGACGAGCCCAGGGAGGTGGGACCGGTGCAGGACGACCACCTTCGACTCATGTTCACCTGCTGCCACCCGGCACTCGCTCCGGAGGCGCGGACGGCCCTCACGCTGCGCCTGCTCGGTGGCCTCGACGTGCCGGAGATCGCCCGGGCCTACCTGATTCAGGAGGCGACGGTCGCTCAGCGGATCGTGCGCGCCAAGAAGAAGATCCGCGACGCCGCCATCCCGTACCGGGTGCCCGCCGCACATGAGCTGCCGGACCGGTTGCCGCCCGTGCTCACCGTGCTCTATCTGATGTTCAACGAGGGCTACGCGTCCACCGCCGGACCGTTGATCAGAACGGACCTGTGCACCGAGGCGATCCGGCTCGCCCGCGAACTCGCCGCGTTGATGCCCGACGAGCCCGAGGTCCTGGGTCTGCTCGCGCTGCTGCTGCTGACCGAGGCGCGCCGCCCGGCCCGGCTCGACCCGGCCGGCGAACTGGTGCTGCTGGCCGACCAGGACCGGTCGCTGTGGAACGTGGCCCTCATCGCCGAGGGCCACGACCTGGTCCGCCGATGCCTGCGCCGCAACCAGCCCGGCCCGTACCAGATCCAGGCCGCGATCAGCGCGGTGCACACCGACGGCGCCGCCACCGACTGGCAGCAGGTCCTGGCGCTCTACGACCAGCTCCTCGCGCTCGCGCCAACCCCTGTCGTCGCGCTGAACCGTGCGGTCGCCGTGGCCGAGGTGCACGGACCGACGGTGGCCCTCGCCGCGTTGGAGGGTGTCGACCTTCCGGGCTTTCACCGGCTGCCCGCCACCCGTGCCGAGTTGCTGGCCCGGCTCGGACGGGACGACGAGGCCCGAGCCGCCTACGACCAGGCCATGGCTTTGGCCACCAACGAGACCGAGCGGGCCTACCTGCGGACCCGTCGCCGCCAACTGACACGTGAATGGAGAGCCCGAGGTCCGCGACGCCGGGGTGACCCGGATGAGGAGCCCCCCGGCGACGGTGGTGTCGAACACGCTGGCGGGCTCCCTCGACTGGCCCGGTGATCACCGGTCAGACCGGAACTGAGCCGATCTTCCAGGGCGCGGCCGATTTCGACCTGGAGCTGATCGGGAGCCGGACCCTCGACGGCCGGTCCCTGGAACTCAGCTACCGGCCCACCCTGCACGCCTGAGCCGCCTACGCGCCGGTCAGCTGTCCGCGCTCTGGTGCCGCGGTGCCTCATCGTCCGCGACCCGGATGATCGTCTTGCCCGGTGCGCGGCGGTGACGAGCGAACGCCGAGGCCGTCTCGTGCAGCGGTCGCACGGCGCCGACGATGGGTTTGAGCCGTCCGGCCCGCAGGCGCTGGG
>NZ_JAGPXZ010000551.1:0-4284 GCF_018070305.1 Micromonospora sp. M51
GCCGTGGTTCCGCCGCCGGGCTCTGCCTGCTGGTCAGCGAGGCGCCGGAGGGCTCGTCGGCGCGGGAGCGACTGGACGCGGTGGCGTCCACGAGCGACGGTTTCAAGCTCGCCGAGCTTGATCTGGAGCAGCGCCGCGAGGGCGACGTGTTGGGTGCCACCCAGTCCGGGCACCGCTCGCACCTGCGGTTGCTGTCGCTGCGCCGCGACGCCGACCTGATCCGCGAGGCCCGCGCCGAGGCGATCACCCTGATCGAGGACGACCCGGAGCTGACCCGCAATCCGGCGCTGGCCGCCTCGGTGGCCGCACTTGTCGACGAGGACCGCGCGGAGTACCTGGAAAAGGGCTGATCACGCGCCGCCGTGATCCACTCCAGTTTCATGAAACCGGGGTATCCCGTCGACAGGGATACCCCGGTTTCCATGATGTCGAGTCGATCAGGCAGGCCACTACATGGCTGAGGGCGCGCCGACCGGGTGGTCGACGCGCCCTCAGGTGTCAGAGCGGGTTGTCTCAGGCGGTGAAGCGAACCCGACGACGGCGGGCCACCACGAACAGGGCGGCACCGGCGGCGAGCAGCACCACGGCGCCGGCGATGATGCCGCCGGTCGCGGCACCGGTCAGCGGCAGAGCCGGCTCGTCCTTGTCGCCGCCACCCTGACCCGGGGTGCAGTCGGCCGGCTTCTCCCACGCGATCGGCGCGGTGTCGTCCAGGCCCTCGGCGGCCGGCGTCACGACGAGACCCTCGGTCGCGTCGAAGGAGACGGAACCGGTCTCGCCCGGCTTCACGACGAGCGTCTTCACCTCGCCCTTGTTCGGGGTCAGGGTGAGCGTGACGGTCTCACCGTCGGCGGGGTTCTCGATCGTGAAGGTGAGCTTGTCGCAGGTCGACTCGACCGAGCCGACCGGCTCCGCCGGAGCCGGGGTGGCCGGCGGGGTCGGGGTCGGGCTCTGGGCCGGCGGCTGGCTCGGCGACGGAGAGGCGGTGGTGGGGGTCGGCGTGGGGGTCGCCGGTGCGCTGGGGGTCGGGGTGCTCGCCGGCGGCGTGGTCTCTGCCGCGCAGGTGCCCTTCGGCTCGGCGGCGACGGTCCGCGACTCGGTCACGATCCGGTCGGTACGCACCCATCGCGCCTCGACGGTCAGCTCGACCGTCGGCCGCTTCGTGTCGAAGGTGTGCGCCTGGGTGCCGGTGAGGAAACCTTGGCCCTTCGCCGGCAGGGTGGCGTCCTTCGCCAGGTCGCCGGTGAAGTCACCCGGGACGGTCGACTCGAGCTTGGTGATGGTCGCGTCGATGTTCTCGCTGTTGCCGACCGTCCAGGTCACCTTGACCTGGCCGTCGGAGGTCAGGCAGTAGGTGCCGGAGGGCTCGGGGTGGTGGGCGCTCGCGGGGCTCGCGAGGGTGCCGACGCCGGCGAGGCCGATCAGCGCACCCGCGGCGATGGCCGCGACGCGCCGGAACGGAGACTTGGGAGGGTTCACGCCTGCTCCTGGTGAGGGGGGTACGGATCGCGTGGCGGGAGGCCGGGAGACGTGGTGACCGGGGAGTCACCTGCTCACCGGGGCGTCGCGACGCGGTGGTGTTCCCGCGGCGAAAGCGGGGACAGGGGGAGACTGTACTGATGGGTGGTTAATGAGGGGAGTTCAGATCATTGCCATCCGGCAATGTAGTCGATTCGTGATCTTTGATGAACCGAAGGTGTCCGTCCGATCACTGGGGACCGTCCTCGCGCCGCTGCTGCACTGTGGATTCCGGGCTTGCGTGGCTGCTCAGTCGCGCCGCGTCGTCGCCGGCTGGCCGGCTCCCCGGATCCGCGCCGTGCTGACCGGGCCCGCGTCGCATCGCGTAGCGTCGCGGGCATGAGCAGGAGGAAACGGTGACCCGGATCGTGGCCGGGACGCTCGGTGGCCGGCGGATTGCCGCGCCCCCCGGCGCCGGCACCCGACCCACCTCGGACCGGGTCCGGGAGGCGCTGTTCAGCGCCGTCCAGGCCGACGTCGATCTCGACGGCGCCCGCTTCGCCGACCTGTACGCCGGCTCCGGCGCGGTCGGGCTGGAGGCGCTCTCCCGGGGCGCCCGGCACGTGCTGCTCGTCGAGTCCGACCCGCGGGCGGCCCGGGTGATCCGGGAGAACGTGGCGGCCCTGCGCGCCGGCCCGGTGGCCCGTCTGGTCACCGGCAAGGTGGCGACGGTGCTGGCCGCCGGGCCGGACGGGGAGCCGTACGACGTGGTCTTCGCCGACCCGCCGTACGCGGTGCCGGACGAGGAGATCACCGCGATGTTGGCCGCGCTCGTCGACGGCGGCTGGCTGGCGCCCGACGCGTTGGTGGTGGTCGAGCGGTCCCGGCGCACCAGGGAGTTCGACTGGGTGGAGGGGATCACCGCCGAGCGCAGCCGCCGTTACGGCGAGACCACCCTTTGGTACGGTCGCCGATCATGAGACGTGCGGTGTGTCCCGGTTCGTTCGACCCGGTCACCAACGGACACCTCGACATCATCGGGCGGGCCAGTCGGCTCTTCGATGAGGTCATCGTCGGTGTGCTGGTGAATCAGTCGAAGAGTGGCCTGTTCACCGTCGAGGAGCGCATCGAGATGCTCCGCGAGGTGACCTCGTCGTACGGCAACGTGCGGGTCGAGTCGTTCCGCGGGCTGCTGGTGGACTTCTGCCGGGCCCAGCAGGCGAGCGTGCTGATCAAGGGTCTGCGGGCGGTCAGCGACTTCGACTACGAGTTGCAGATGGCCCAGATGAACATCGGTCTGGCTGGCGTGGAGACGCTCTTCATGCCGACCAATCCGCTCTACTCGTTCCTGTCGTCGAGCCTGGTCAAGGACGTGGCCAAGTGGGGTGGCGACATCTCCGCCCACGTCCCCGACCCGGTCCGCGAGGCGCTCCAGGCCCGTCTGGGCCCCCGCCGCTGACCTGATCCCGCACCACGCGGCCCTGTCCGACCCCCTCACTTCCCGCGATCTTGCACTTATGGTTCCCGGATCGCTCCTTCTGAGGCGATTTGACGCAACAGGAAGTGCAAGATCGACGCCGAGGGTGGGGACGCGGGGGGTGACTATGTCGCGACTCGCCGGGATGGGGTGAGTGGGGCGGCGGTGGGGCGGGCACGACATGATTGGTGGCGCGGGGAACGGCCGTAGCCCGCATCATGGAGGTCGGCCGACGAACGACAGGAGTGAGGTAGCCGGTGGACCCGCTCGATCGCATCGACGAACTGATCGCCATCCTGGAGCAGGCCCGCTCCGTCCCGATGTCGCGCAACAACTGCATGGTCGACCGGGGTGAGATGATCGCTGCCCTCGACGAGATGCGCGCCGATCTCCCCGCCGACCTGCGTCGTGCCGCCGCCCTCCTGGAGGAGCGCGACAAGATCATGGAAGCCGGCAAGCGCGAGGCGGACCGGATCATCAGCGAGGGTGAGGCAGAACACGCCCGCCTGGTCTCGGTGAACGAGATCACCGTGTCCGCCGAGCACGAGGGTGCCCGGATCATCGGTGAGGCCCGCGCCGAGGCGCAGCGCCTGCGGGAGGAGGTCGACGACTACGTCGACACCGCGTTGGCCAACTTCGAGCAGTTCCTCACCCGGGCGCTGGCCTCGATAGAGCGCGGCCGGGACAAGATGCACGCGCTGCGGGAGATCGGCACCTTCGCTGGGGATGAGGCGGAACGCCCGCTACCCTTCTGAGCGGCACCTCACCAGCCGACTTCTCAGGCGGGCGTCGCCCCCGGTTCGACGGTCCGGCGGTCGTCCAGGTAACCTTTTTTGTCGGCCTCTCACCGGCCGGAGTCTAACTATGCCCAAGCACTCGCCATCGACACTCAACCCCAGGTCGCCGCTGGTCCTCGACACGAGGGACCTGCCGCGTCGCCCTGGCGCGTTGCGTGAGGTCCAGCGGGTCGTGCCGGCACCGGCGGACCTCGGTGTGGAGTTGATCGGCGTGCCGGAGGGCGCGGACCTCGACCTCGATCTGAGGTTGCAGTCGGTGTCCGAGGGCGTGCTCGTCTCCGGGACCATCACCGGTCCCGTCCGGGGCGAGTGCGGCCGTTGTCTGCGCGAGATCAACGACTCGATGGCCGTGACGATCCAGGAGCTGTACGCGTACGAGGACAGCACCACGGACGCCACGACCGACGAGGACGAGGTGGGCCGGATGCAGGGCGATCTGATCGACCTGGAGCCGGCGCTGCGGGACGCGTTGGTGCTCACGCTGCCGACCAACCCGCTCTGCCGGGAGGACTGCCCAGGACTGTGCCCCGAATGTGGGGCGCACTGGGACGA
>NZ_JAGPXZ010000552.1:0-4276 GCF_018070305.1 Micromonospora sp. M51
TCCCTCGGCGGAGAGGGTGGTGGCGACCGCCTCGCAGACGTCCGCCTTACGCGACGAGATGATCACGTGTGCGCCGGCCCGGACGAAGCCCTGGGCGATCATCAGCCCGATCCCCCGCGACCCGCCGGTGACCAGGACCGTCTTACCTTCGACCGAGAACAGCTGCGTCATGCTCATCCCATCGCGAGTCGGCGGGGGCCGCCGGCCGGCCGGGGTGACCGGCGAGTGCCGGGTGGACCGCGGACCGGCGGCGCTACCGTCGGGTAACGTAGCTTGGCCGCCAGGACCGAAACAAGCCCGGGGCGCACCGCGGATTCCGCTCCGAACGGTGACCGGGATGCGGTGACCTGCGGTTCGGGCTACCGTCGCAGGCGATGGTCTCCACCGATCCCTCCCCCGCGCCATCGATCGGAACGGCGTCTCGCGTGCCCGACGAGATAGCCACGTTCGCGCTGGCCGACCTTGCCGGCGACCCGGGCTGGCGTCGGCCGGTGATCGTCGAGCGGGAGCTGTTGATTCTCACCACCCGGGGGCACGGCGACGCCGAGCTCGACTTTCACCTGCTGCTGTGCCGGCCCGGCACGCTGCTGCGGGTCCGCCCCGGCCAGGTGCTGCGCTGCGCAGGCCCCCAGTTCGACGCCACGGTGGTCGCCTGGGATCCCGAGGCGGTACGCGACTTCGACGTCGACCTGAGCGCCACCGCGACCTGGCGGCAGTTGGCCGGTGAGGACGAGGACGCGGTGATCAGCGAGGTGAGCCAGTTGGCGGTGGACTGTCGGCGGCACCCCGACGGTCCCACCGCCCGCGTGCTGCTCCGGCACCAGCTGGCCGTGCTGCTGCTGCGGCTGGCCCTGCCGCACGCCGACCGGCCGTCGTCGCGGCCGGAGGACGAGACGTTCCACCGGTTCCGCCGCGAGGTGGAGCACGGCTATGCGCACACCCGGCGGGTCGAGGACTACGCAACCGAGCTGGGCTGCTCCGTGCGGACCCTGACCCGGGCCTGCCTGGCCGTTACCGGGCGCAGCGCTAAGCAGGTCATCGACGAGCGGGTCGCGTTGCAGGCCGGCCGGTTACTCGCCACCACGGATCTGCCGATCGCCGAGATCGGCCGGCGGCTCGGCTTCTCCGAACCCACCAACTTCGGCCGCTTCTTCACCCGCGAGGTCGGCGTCAGCCCCGGCGCGTTCCGGGCCGCACGGGACCAACCGGCGGCCAATCGGGTGATCCGACAGCGACCGCCGGCCGAGTCGACGGCCGCCGACGGGGGCAGATTCCGCCTCGGCACCCCCGGTGACTCCGCCAACGGTGAGCACCCGATGAGACCACTGCCGCCCGCCGGAGGGCCGGGCGTCACCGGCCGGGCAGGATGACAGGGTGCAGATCTCCGCGCGCGGCGACTACGCGGTACGGGCGGCGTTGAGCCTCGCCACCGCGTACCCCTCGCTGCTGTCCACCCAGGCCATCGCCGCGGAGCAGGACATGCCCCGCAAGTTCCTGGAGGCGGTCCTGGCTGATCTGCGCCGGGCCGGCATCGTCCGCGCCCAACGCGGCGCCGAGGGCGGCTACACGCTCGCCCGCCCGCCCCGCGAGGTGACAGTCGGCGCGGTGCTGCGCGCAGTTGAGGGTCCCCTGGCCGGGGTACGCGGGCTGCGTCCCGAGGAAACCCGCTACGAAGGCTCCGCGGAGAACCTGCCCGGCCTGTGGGTGGCCGTCCGGGCGGCGGTGCGGCGGGTCGTCGACGAGGTGAGCCTCGCCGAGATCGTCAGCGGTCGACTGCCCGCGCACGTCCGCAAGCTCACCGCGCTGCCCGACGCGTGGGAGCCGCGCTGACGCCAGCCGGCGGCCACCGCCTCAGCGGCCGAAGAGCTTGTGCAGCCAGGCGAGCTGTTCGAGCTGCTGGTGCGCCTCGCCACCCTCGTGGTCGTTGAACTCGTACACACGCACGTCCTTGTCGCCCCCGTAGCGGTGGTAGGCGGCGAAGCAGGTCGAGGGTGGGCAGGTCCGGTCCATCATCGCGACGGAGAACAGCGCGGGCGCTGTCGCGCCGGGTGCGAGCACCGCGGCGTCGACGTACGACAACGTGCGGAACACCTCGCCGCTCTGGTCGCGGTGCAGCGCGAGATACTCGGCGACCTCGCCGTAGGGGCCCTCGGTGGCGACCCGCACGGCGCGCGGGAAGTCACACAGGAACGGCACGTCGGGCATGACCGCCGCCACGCCCGGGAACAACGCGGCCACCGCCAGCGACAGGCCCCCTCCCTGGCTGATGCCGGTGACGACGACCCGGTCGGGGTCGACGGCGGGATGCTCCTGGGCAGCCTGGGCGAACCGGACCGCGTCGGTGATCAGCCTGCGGTAGTAGAAGTCCTCCGGGCTGGTGACGCCACGGGTGAGGAACCCCGGAACGGTGCCCGCCGGGTACCGGTGGGAATCGGCGGTGCTGCCGGGCGCGGCACTCCAGCCCTGCCCCCGGGTGTCCATGATGAGGTGCGCGAAGCCCGCCGAGGCCCAGAAGAGCTTCTCGTGCGGCAGGCCCCGGCCCCGGCCGTACCCGAGGTATTCGACCACGCACGCCAGCGGCCCGGTGGCGGTCGCCGGCAGGTGCAGCCAGCCGACCACCGGCTCGCCGCCGAAGCCGGGAACGGTGACGGAGAAGGTGCGGATCTGGGTGAGCCCGGTGTCGACCGGCTCGTACGTCGCCGCGGCGGCCGGGGCGGCACCGAGCGTCCGCTCCCAGAACGCGTGCAGGTCCTCCGGGACGGTCAGGTCGGGTCGGTACGCCCAGCAGTCGGCGACGGTGAGATCGCTCAAAGCCACAGCTTCGCCTCCACGGCAGCAGGATTGTCAGATGTTCGTGGGTGTGGGTGCGACGTTCGCCATCGCCGCCGCGAACCACCCGGTGATGGTGCTGGGGTGGGTGATCGCCGTACCCACCACCACCGTCCACGCCCCGGCCCGCAGCGCCTGGGCCGCGTGGGCCGGTGTGTGGATCCGGCCCTCCGCGACCACCGGCACGTCGACCGAGCTGGCGAGCCGGGCCACCAGGTCCAGGTCCGGGCCGGGCTGCTTGCTGGTGTACGCGGTGTAGCCGGACAGGGTGGTGCCGACCAGGTCGGCGCCCGCCGCCGCGGCGTCGATCCCCTCGGCGAGGGTGGAACAGTCGGCCATCACCAGAGCCCCGGTCAGCTGGTGGACGGCGGCGATGGTGTCGGCGAGGGTGCGGCCGTCCGGCCGGGGTCGCGCGGTGCCGTCGAGGGCGACGATGTGCGCGCCGGCCCGCGCCACCGACAGCGCGTGCTCCAGCGTGGGGGTGATGAAGACGTCGTCGTCCCCGTCCTTCCACAGCCCTATCAGTGGCAGGTCGACCGCCCCCCGGATGGCCGAGATGTCCGCCAGGCCCTGGGCGCGGATGCCGGCGGCGCCCCCGTGGGCGGCGGCGAGGGCCACCCGGCGCATCGTGTCCGGGCTGCGCATCGGCTCGCCCGGGTACGCCTGGCAGGAGACGACGAGGCGGTGCCGGAGCTGCGCGATCAGCGTGTTCATGCGGTGCCCTCCCAGGCGAGTGCGGCGGCGCCGAGAAGTGGGGCGTCCGATCCGAGGGTCGAGGCCAGGACTGGCACGTCGTCCAGGACGGGCAACGTCTCCCGCCGTACGGCGTCGCGCAGCGCCTGCCACCAGGCGTCGCCGAGGCCGGCGACACCGCCGCCGATGACGACGACAGCGGGGTCGAGCATGTTGACCAGCCCGCCGACCGCCGAGCCGACGGCGGCCCCGCCCAGCAGGACCACCTCCCGGGCGATCGGGTCGCCGTCCGCCGCGCGTACGGCCACCGCGCGCAGGTCGCCGACCGGCTGGCCGGTCCGCCGCGCGTACTCCTCGGCCAGGCCGGGCCCGGAGGCGATCGCCTCCAGGTGCCCCTGCCCGCCGCAGGTGCACCGCAACCGCCCGGCGTACGGCGAGGGTTGGTGGCCGGCGTGGCCGGCGGCGGAGTGGGCACCGGTCAGCGCGCTGCCCTCGACGACGAACGAGGCACCGATACCGGTGCCGACCGCGATGAGGAGCAGCGTCTGGTGGCCGGCCGCCGCGCCGTGCCGCGCCTCGCCGAGGGCGTGCGCGTGCACGTCGTTGATGGCGGTGACGGGCAGGTCGAGCAGGGCCCGCAGCCGGCCGCTCAGGTCGGTGCCGGCCCACCCGGCCAGGGCGTCGGTGGCCGACAGCACCCGACCCGTCCGGTGGTCGATCACCCCGGCGCTGCCGACCCCGAGGGCACTGACGC
>NZ_JAGPXZ010000553.1:0-4273 GCF_018070305.1 Micromonospora sp. M51
GGACAACGATGGAAGTTGATATACGACGTCCGCCCTGCTCAACGGCTCGATCGACGCCACTCCCCCAGGTCAGCCACCATGCGCGGTTAGTTCGCCATGTACTACGACTGCTGAGCAGTCACCGCACCACCGGCCGGGCCGGCTCCGCGTCAGCGGGGCCGGCCCGGCCCGTTTCGACCCCCCCGCTATGCCTTCGCGTCCGATATATTGCGACGGTGGACACACCGCTACGCGAACCCACCTTCCTGATCCTCACCGCGCTCGCCGCCGAGCCGATGCACGGCTACGGGCTGATCCACGAGGTCGCCGCCCTCTCCGACAACCGCGTGTCGCTCCGCCCCGGGACGCTCTACGGGGCCCTCGACCGGCTCGTCGACGCCGGCCTCGTCGAGGTCGACCGGGAGGAGGTGGTGGACGGTCGGCTGCGTCGCTACTACCGCCTCTCCCCCGGCGGCGAGACCACGTTGAGCGCCGAGACCGAGCGGCTGCGTCGCAACGTCGAAGCCGCAACCACCCAACTCTCCAAGCGGGCTCGCGCCGCCCGCCCCGTCACCCCGCGTACGGTCGGAGGGCTGGCATGAACGACCTGGAACGGCGTTACCTCCGGCTGTTGCGCGCGTACCCCGCCGAGTACCGGCGCGCCCGCGGCGCCGAAATCGTCGGCACCTACCTCGACCTGGCCGCCAGTGACCAACGCTGGCCCACACCGGCGGACGCCGCGGACCTGGTGCGCGGCGGCCTCCGCCAGCGGCTGCGGGCCGTGGGCGTCACCGGTCTGGTTGCCGGGGTACGCCTCGCGGCGCTGCTGTCCCTCGTCACCGCTAGCGCTCTCGCTGGTGTGTGGGGTGCGGCAGAACAACATCCGCCGCCCGCGGAGTGGGGAGTCCCGCACGTCGGCCCCTTCGTCTCGCTCGGTGTCGTCGCGTGGGCGGCATGGTTGCTGGTGGCGGTGGTGACGGCCGTCGCGCCGAGTCGGGTCGCCCGGCTGTCCATCACCGTCGCGCTCCTGCTCACCCTGGCGCTGCCGCCGGTGGCCGCTGTGCTCGACGCCCCCCGACCACCGCTGTTCGTGCTTCTGCCGCAGGTGGTCCTGGGCCTGCTCGGGCTCGCCCTGCCCGACCGACTTCCGACGGCGATCCGGCTCACGCCACTGCTGTCCGCACTGTTGACGCTGGTGGCGACGGAGTTGCTGGTCGGCTTGGACGCAGTCGACAGCTACTACGGCATCACCATGACGATCTTCCTGCCCTCCGTCGGCGGACTGCTGCTTGTCGTCGGGGCGCTGCTGGCGACGGGTTTGGCTGCGGGCGGGGACACCCGCGGCGGCTGGGCGCTCGTCACACTGCTCACCCCCGCCGGCTTCCTGACGGTGCCCGGCCTGGCTGACAGCCTCAACTCGGCACACGGTGGTGTCACCTTCACGGACCTGGCCGCGAGCGCGGTCGCCGTCGCGGTCGTCGGTCCGGCCGTACTGCTCCTGACAGTCCTCGTTCGCGCCCGCCGGCCTGCCACCACCCCGACCTCGAGCCGACAGTGCCCCACCTGTGGAACGCGGGCCTGACCGCTCATGATCGTGCTCGATCCTGGATGTAGTGGCATCCGACGCTGCCCGACACCACTACATCCGGGATCGAGCGCGATCTTCGCGGGGGCGCTGGAGGGTGATTGCCAGCGCGGTCAGGAGCAGGGCGGTCATCGCCACCGCGCCGGGAGCCTTGGTGAACCGGGCCAGATTGGTGCCGTCGGGCAGGGTGAGGAAGGCCGCCGCCGAGGCCGGCAGCACGAACCATGTCGTCCGCCCGGCGGTGAGTGCGAGCAGCGCCAGGGGCCAGGTCGCGTACCAGGGGTGGAAGACCGGGGACAGCACGACGGTGGCGACCAGCGCCAGCGCCGCGCCGCGCAGCGCCACCCCGGGGCCGCTCCCCTCGACCTGCGCCACCCGTGGGACGTCGTCGGCACCGCGCAGCGCCCGCCAGGCCCGCCACCACAGCACTGCCAGCACCCCGGCGAGCAGCAGCAGGGCGACAGCGCGGAGCACCGGCACCGCCTGCGGGTCCCGGCCGACCAGCGCGCCGGCGTAGTCAACGACGAAGCCGACGGCGGTGGGTGGTGACGTCCACTGCTCGGAGTCGCCGCTGTGCGTCAGCGCGCCCACCCAGCCGAACCCGAGACCGGACGCCGCCGAGGTGACCAGCACCGCGCCGACGAGCCCTCCGGCCAGCCAGCCGCCGTCGCGCAACAGCGCCCGCCAGGTGTACCGGCCGCGCACCCCGGCCAACACGGCGAACGGCACCACCACCACGGCGGTGGCCTTCACCGTGACCGCCAGGCCGAGCAGCGCCCCGGCCAGCAGCAGCGCCGCCGGCCTACCCGGTCGCCGGATCGCCACCAGCAGCCCGCTGAGCAGCAGACCCAGCATCACCGCGTCGTTGTGCGCCCCGGCCACCAGGTGCACCCCGACCAACGGCCCGGCCAGCGCCAGCCAGGCGGCCCGCCGGATCGGTACCCCGGCGGCGCGGGCCAGACCGGGCAGGCAGTACGCAGCCAGCAGAACGCCCGCCACGGCGATGACCCGCAGTGTCACGACCGTGCCGGTCAACCCGCCACCGACACCCACCGCGAGCGCGGCGAGCAGGACGAAGACCGGCCCGTACGGTGCCGGGGTGTCCCGCCAGATCGGGGCGACAGTGTCCAGCCAGGGGCAGCCGGCCGCCGCCACCCCCACCGCGTACGGGTCGACGCCGTGCGCGTACGTCCAGCCCTGGCAGGCGTACGAGTAGACGTCCCGGCTGCCCAGCGGTGGCGCGACGAGCAGCGGCAGCGCCCACAGTCCGGCGGTGACGTACGCCCATCGGGTCGACGGGGCACCGTCGCGCAGCGACCACCACGCGCCGACCAGCAGCACGGTGCCGACCAGCCAGCAGGTCAGCGTGGCGGGGCCGTCCGGGGCTCGCCAGATCGACGCGGGTGTGACGCCCAGCGGGGCGTCGGGCAGCGCTCCGCCGAGGTGTGCGGCCACGGCGAGCAGAACGGCGCCGAGCAGGCCGGCGTACCGGGAGAGAGCGGCACCGGGAGCGGTCACCGGCGCACCTTCCCTCAGTCGGCGGCGACCGGCTGACGGGCCGCCCGAGCCGACCGTACCAACCGGACGACCACCACGATCACCAACAGCGTCATCAGCGGCGCCCCGACCGTCTTGGTGTACCGGGGCAGCCCGGTGCCGTCCGGAAGGATCAGGAACGAGGCGACCAGGGCGACCACGACGAACCATCCGGTCCGCCGGGCGGTGGCGGCCAGCACGAACAACGGCCACGTCCAGTACCAGGGGTGCACGACCGGCGAGAGCGCGACCGTCACGGCGAGCGCGAGGCCGGCGTAGAACAGCGGGTCACGGGTGCGGGAACGCCACCAGAGCCAGACGAGCAGGACGGCCAGCACCACCACGGCGATCGCGCGGGTCGCCGGCAACGCGTCGATGTGAGCGCCGAACGGCACCGCGAGATAGTTGATGGTCTGCCCGATGGCGGTGGGTGGGGAGGTCCAGGCGATGGCGGCGCCGCCCTGGGAGAGTCCGCCGACCCAGCCGAAGTCCAGCCCACCGACGACTGTCACGCCGACCACTGTGGCGACCGCGCCGCCGACCACCCAGCCGCCGTCGCGGATCAGCGTCCGGATCCGGAACGGCCCGGCGGTGGCCGCCAGCGCGGCGAACGGCACCACCACCACGGCGGTGACCTTGATCGCCACGGCGACACCGAGGAGCAACCCGCCGACCAGCAGCAGCCCGCGTCGGCCCGGGTGGGAGGCCACCACGGCCAGCCCACCGACCAGCGCGGCGAGCATCAGCACGTCGTTGTGGGGGCCACCGATCAGGTGCGTGGCGACCAGCGGGCAGCCCAGCGCCAACCACACCGCCCGGCCGGCCGGAACCCCGGCTCGGCGGGCCAGCACCGGCAGCGCCCACGCGGTCAGCGCCACGCCGACCAGCGACAGGGCCCGGAACAGCACGATGCTGGCGGTCAGCGAACCGGTGACCTCGACGACCGCGCCCGCGATGAGCACGAACAGCGGCCCGTACGGCGCCGGGGTGTCCCGCCAGATGACCGAAACCGTGTCCAGCCAGGGGCAGGGCAGTGCGGAGACACCCTGCTCGTACGGGCTGATGCCGGCGGCGAAGCTGGCGCCCTGGCACGCGTACGCGTAGACGTCCCGGCTGCCGAAGGGGGGTGCGACGAGCAGCGGCACCACCTCGACCCGTCCGGCGGGCTGGAGA
>NZ_JAGPXZ010000554.1:0-4271 GCF_018070305.1 Micromonospora sp. M51
CCCGGGATGTGCCGGCGGCGCTCGGCGGCCGGCTCAGCGGGGCCCGCGCCGAACGGGCGGCCCGCTCGCCCCAGTTCCGCGACGGCACCTTCCACAACCAGGCCGGCACCCGCACGATGGTCGCCGAGCCGGGCCGCAACCTGGTCCGCGAGCTGATCTTCGGTAAGCAGAAGCGGCGCCCGACCACACCGGTGCCGCTGCTGCGGCCCGGCACGACGGACGCCGCCGACGCGGCCGACGAGCTGAACATCGTCTGGTACGGGCACGCCTCGACGCTGATCGAGATCGAGGGCCGGCGGGTGCTGCTCGACCCGGTGTGGAGCGACAGGTGCTCCCCGTCTCCTCTGGTCGGCCCGCGCCGGCTGCACGAGCCACCGGTCGGCATCGACGAGTTGCCCCCGCTGGACGCCATCCTGATCTCCCACGACCACTACGACCACCTCGACATGGCCACCGTGCGGGCGCTGCTCGCCGGGCAGTCCGCGCCGTTCCTGGTACCGCTCGGCGTGGGCGCGCACCTGGACCGCTGGGGCGTACCCGCCGAGCGGATCATCGAGCTGGACTGGTCCGAGTCGCACCAGGTCGCCGGACTGGAGATCACCGCCACCGCCGCCCAGCACTTCTCCGGCCGTGGGCTGCGCCGCGACGGCACCCTCTGGAGTTCCTGGGTGGTGGCCGGGGCGCGCCGCAAGGTCTTCTACACCGGCGACTCCGGTTACTTCGCCGGGTACGCGGAGATCGGCGCCGAGCACGGGCCGTTCGACGTGACGCTGATGCAGATCGGCGCGTACGACCGGGCGTGGCCGACGATCCACATGTTCCCGGAGGAGGCGGTGAACGCCCACCTCGACCTGCGCGGCGGGCTGTTCGTGCCGGTGCACTGGGCGACGTTCAACCTGGCGCTGCACGACTGGTCCGAGCCGGTCGACCGGTTGTGGGCCGAGGCGAAGGCCCGCGACGTGCGGCTCGCCGTGCCCCGCCCCGGCGAGCGGGTGGTGGTCGACGAACCGCCCGCCGTCGACGGCTGGTGGCAGGCCATCGCCTGAGCGGTCAGGTCGGTCAGAGCACGAACGCGTCGGTCCAGAGCGCGCCGGACCGGCCGGAGAGGGCGTCCAGCATGGCCACCGCCTGACCGTCGGTGAGCTGCGCGACGAAATCGACGATGGCCCGGCCCCGGGCCCGACCGATCCGGTCCGGGGTACGCGGGTGCAGCTCGGCCTCGGCCAACTCGACCAGGTCGTGCAGCCGGCGGGGCAGCCGGGATTCCTCCTCCGGGTCGAGCAGCCACTCCCAGAGGGCCTCGACCAGGGTGCCCAGCAGCCGGGCCTGACCGCGCTGGTGCAGGGCGAGGTCCGGGCGGGCCAGCACGAACCGGTGGTGCACGAACTTGAGCACCTGCACCTCGTGCCACTGGGCGCAGCCGAGCAGCACGTACCCGGAGCGCACCGACGGCTGATCGGTGACGGTGATCGCCTCGACGAAGCGGGTGGACCAGCGGGCGGAGAAACGCGCCACGTACTGCTCGGCCTCGATCGAGCCGTCGAACGGCATCGCGAGCAGCCCGTCGACCAGCTCCTCGCGGACGTGCTCGACGGCGGCGGCGAACGCGTCGTCGTCGGCGATCCAGGCGTCCTTGCGGTGCAGTTGTCGACGCAACCGCTCGATCGCCGCCCCGGGTCGCCGCGCCGACGTTGCCAACGCCGCGTCGGTGATCGCCCGGAAGTGCCCGCTCTCGCGCTGCCACGCCATCAACTCGGCGGAGACCGACCCCTGCTGGAGCACACCGACCCGGTAGAAGTCCTCCACGTCGTGGATGGCGTACGCGATGTCGTCGGCGGTGTCCATCACGGACGCCTCCACCGTCTGCTGCCAGTCCGGGATGCGGCCGGCGAACGGCTCCCGGGCCTGCCGCAGGTCGTCCAGCTCGGTGCGGTACGCGCCGAACTTCGACGAGCCGCTGTCCGGGTCGTCCGGCGGAGGGGTGGCTCCGCGCGGCGGCGGATCCATCGTGCGCGGGTGCGGGTCGGGGTGGTCCAGGCGGGTCCACGGGTACTTCAACATCGCCGCGCGGACCGCCGCCGTCAGGTCCAGCCCGGTGGTGGCCGCGCCCCGGATCTCGGTGCTGGTGACGATCCGGTACGACTGCGCGTTGCCCTCGAACCCGTCGGAGAGGCCGAGGCGCTGACGGGCCAGCCGGTCCAGCACCCGCTCCCCCAGGTGCCCGAACGGTGGGTGGCCGAGGTCGTGGGCGAGCGCCGCCGCCTCCACCACGTCGGGGTCGAGGCCGCCGAGCTTGTCCAGCAGGTCACGCCACCGCTCGTCGGCCGTCAGCCGCTCGGCGATGGCCCGGGCCACCTGGGCGACCTTGAGGCTGTGGGTGAGCCGGTTGTGCACCAGCAGCCCGGAGCCGACCGGGCTGATCACCTGGGTGACACCGCCGAGTCGGGCGAAGAACGGCGAGCCGACGATCCGGTCCCGGTCGGCGCGGAACGGGTTGGCCGCGAGGTCGCCGAGGGCCCGGGCGCTGCCGCCGAAGAGTCGCCGGGCGCGCGGCTCCGCAGCAGATTCCATGATCGCCACGCTAGCGCAGGCCCGCCGGGACCGCCGCCGGTCACCCCGGCCGGGTGCGGCGACAGCTGTCGGGGCCGCCCGGCAGAATGCAGGCGGTACCCACTCCCGAAGGCGGATCGAGATCGTGACCCAGTCTGTTCATCAGCGGATCGCCGACGAGCTCGGCGTGGCCGAGCGTCAGGTGCGGGCGGCCGTGGAGCTGCTCGACGGCGGCGCCACAGTGCCGTTCATCGCCCGTTACCGCAAGGAGGCCACCGGCCTGCTCGACGACACCCAGCTGCGCACCCTGGAGGAGCGGCTGCGCTACCTGCGCGAGCTGGACGAGCGGCGGGCGGCCGTCCTGGAGTCGATCCGCGGTCAGGGCAAGTTGGACGAGGCCCTGGAAGCGCAGATCATGGCCGCCGACTCGAAGTCGCGGCTGGAGGACATCTACCTGCCCTACAAGCCGAAGCGGCGGACCCGCGCCCAGATCGCCCGCGAGGCCGGCCTCGCCCCGCAGGCCGAGACGCTGCTGGCCGACCCGACCCAGGACCCGAAGGCCACCGCCGCCGCGTTCGTCGACGCGGAGAAGGGCGTCGCCGACGCGGCCGCCGCGCTGGAGGGCGCGCGGGCCATCCTCATCGAGACCTTCGCCGAGGACGCCGACCTGATCGGCACGCTGCGCGAGCAGATGTGGTCGCGGGGCCGGCTGGTTTCCCGGGTACGCGACGGTCAGGAGGCCGCCGGCGCCAAGTTCGCCGACTACTTCGACTTCTCCGAGCCGTACCCGAAGCTGCCCTCGCACCGGATCCTGGCGATGTTCCGGGGCGAGAAGGAGGGCGTGCTCGACCTGACCATGGAGCCGGAGGAGGCCGGTGAGGCGGACGCGGTGCCGACCGGCCCGACCCGGTACGAGGCGGCCATCGCCGGCCGGTTCGGGGTGTCCGACGCGGGCCGCCCGGCCGACCGCTGGCTGACCGACACGGTCCGCTGGGCGTGGCGTACCCGGATCCTCATCCACCTCGGCGCGGACCTGCGGATGCGGCTGTGGCAGGCCGCCGAGGAGGAGGCGGTGCGGGTCTTCGCCACCAACCTGCGGGACCTGCTGCTCGCCGCGCCGGCCGGCACCCGGCCCACCATGGGCCTGGACCCGGGCCTGCGCACCGGCGTGAAGGTGGCGGTGGTGGACGCCACCGGCAAGGTGGTCGCCACCGACACCATCTACCCGCACGAGCCGCGCCGGCAGTGGGACGCGTCGGTGGAGACCCTGGCCCGACTGGCCGGGGCGCACGGGGTGGAGCTGATCGCGATCGGCAATGGCACCGCCTCCCGCGAGACGGACAAGCTCGCCGGTGACCTGATCGCCCGGCACCCGCAGCTCAACCTGACCAAGGTGATGGTCTCCGAGGCCGGCGCGTCGGTCTACTCCGCCTCCGCGTACGCCGCGCAGGAGCTGCCCGGGATGGACGTGTCGCTGCGCGGCGCGGTCTCCATCGCCCGGCGTCTGCAGGATCCCCTGGCAGAGCTGGTCAAGATCGACCCGCGGTCGATCGGCGTCGGCCAGTACCAGCATGACCTGTCCGAGGTGAAGCTGTCCCGGTCGCTGGACGCGGTGGTGGAGGACTGCGTCAACGCGGTCGGCGTGGACGTCAACACCGCCTCCGCGCCGCTGCTGACCCGGGTCTCCGGGATCGGCGCCGGGCTGGCCGAGAACATCGTGC
>NZ_JAGPXZ010000555.1:0-4259 GCF_018070305.1 Micromonospora sp. M51
AAGCCCGAAGGCTACTGGAAAATATTCGGTACAGAAACTAGTCTGCCGTAAGTTTTCCCGTTACGCGAGCCTTGACCGGGGCTTCGGGCGGCTGGACAGGGGGAGGTCGGCGTGACGTCACCGGTGGGACTGCACCGCGTCGTGCAACCGGCGGGGGTGCTGCCGCAGGCGGCTTGGCGGCTGGACACGTCGGCGGTGATCGCGCCGAACGAGGTACGGATCCGGGTGCAGCGGCTCAACCTGGACGCGGCGAGCTTCCGGCAGTTGTCGGAGAAGCACGGCGGTGACGGTGACGCGGTCCGCGCCGAGGTACTGGAGATCCTGTCGCCCCGGGGGAAGATGCAGAACCCGGTGACCGGGTCGGGTGGGATGTTGATCGGCACTGTCGAGGAGGCCGGTCGGCGCTCCCCGTTGGGGCTCAGGGCGGGCCAGCGGGTCGCCACCCTGGTGTCGTTGACGTTGACGCCGTTGGTGATCACCGACGGGTTGGCCCGTTGGGACGGGCGCAGCGAGCAGGTGCCGTGCGACGGGTGGGCGATCCTGTTCGCGCGGTCCATCGCCGCGGTGCTGCCCGAGGACGAGGACCCGCAGTTGTCCCTGGCCGTGCTGGACGTGTGCGGGGCGCCCGCGCTGACCGCCCGGGTGGTGTCGCGCTACGTCGAGCACCGGCGGCGCGCCGGTGACCCGTCGCCGGTGCGGGTCGCGGTGATCGGTGGAGCGGGCAAGAGCGGGTCGCTGTCGCTGGCTGCGGCACGGCGCGCGGGCGCCGCCCGTACCGTCGGGGTGGTGCCGGTGGCGGCGGAGCGCGACGCGCTGACGGCCGCCGGTCTGGCGTCGGTGGTGGCGTTGGCAGACGCCCGCGACCCGGTGGGGTTGTCCACGGCGGTGACCACCGCGCTGGGTGCCCCGGCGGACGTGACGGTGGTCTGCGTGGACGTGCCGGGGTGTGAGCACGGGGCGGTGTTGGCCACCGCGGACGGCGGCACGGTGATTTTCTTCTCGATGGCGACGAGCTTCTCCGCTGCGGCGTTGGGTGCGGAGGGGTTGGCGGCGGACGTGACGATGTTGGTCGGCAACGGGTACGTGCCGGGGCACGCGGAGCTGGCGTTGGGGTTGTTGCGGGCCGAGCCGGGGGTGCGTCAGCTGTTCGCGGCGCGGGTCGCGGCAGACTGAGGTCATGACGAACCCCTCGACGTTGTATCGCGGCGGCGTGCTGCACTGCCCCGCCGACCCGAGTGCGACCGCGCTGCTGGTGTCCGGTGGGCGGATCGCCTGGTTGGGCACCGATGGTGACGCGCCGTCGGCCGACCGGGTGGTGGACCTGGGTGGGGCGCTGGTGACGCCGGCGTTCGTGGACGCGCACGTGCACGCCACCGACACCGGGTTGGCGTTGTCCGGGCTGGAGTTGTCGCGGGTGCGCTCGGCCGGGCAGCTGCTCGACGCGGTGGCCGGGTTCGCGGCGGGTCTGCCGGCGGACGCGGTGGTGCTGGGGCACGGCTGGGACGAGTCGGGTTGGTCGGATCCGACGTTGCCGGACGCGGCGGCGTTGGACCGGGCGGCCGGTGGCCGGCGGGTGTACCTGTCGCAGGCGTCGATCCATTCGGCGTTGGTGTCCTCGGCGATGCGGGCGGCGTGTCCGCAGGCGGCGACCGAGGCCGGGTACGACGCGTCGGGGTGGTTGCGGCGCGACGCGCACCATGTGGTGCGGGCGGCCGCGCAGGGGTCGGTGAGTCGGGCGCAGCGGGTCGCGGCGCAGCGGGTGGCGTTGGCGCACGCGGCGTCGTTGGGCATCGCGGCGGTGCACGAGTGCGGTGGTCCGGAGATCTCCGACGAGGAGGACTTCACCGGTCTGCTGGGCATCTCCGGGGCGGGGTTGCCGGAGGTGTACGGGTACTGGGGTGAGCTGGGTGGCGCGGCGCGGGCCCGGGAGTTGGGTGCGGTGGGCGCCGGTGGGGACCTGTTCGCCGACGGGGCGTTGGGGTCGCGGACGGCGCACGTGTCGCAGCCGTACGGCGACGGTGACGGGTGCGGGCACGGGTACCTGACGGCCGAGCAGGTCCGCGATCACCTGCTGGACTGTGCGGCGCACGGCCTGCAGGGCGGGTTCCACGCCATCGGTGACGCGGCGATCGGCACGGTCCTGGACGGGTTCGCGGCGGCGGCGCGGACGGTGGGGGTGGAGCGGTTGCGGGCGGCCCGGCACCGCATCGAGCACGCGGAGATCATGAACAAGCGGTTGATCGCGCGGTTCGTGGAGTACGGGGTGGTGGCGAGCATGCAGCCGGCGTTCGACCGGTTGTGGGGTGGCGCGGGTCGGATGTACGAGGCGCGGTTGGGGTTGGACCGGTCGTTGGAGTCGAACCCGATGGGTGCGATGCACTCGGTGGGGGTGGCGTTGGCGTTCGGGTCGGATTCGCCGGTGACGCCGCTGGACCCGTGGGGGTCGGTGCGGGCGGCGGCGGCGCACCACAACCCGGCGCAGCGGATGGGGGTGCGCTCGGCGTTCGCGGCGCACACCCGGGGTGGGTGGCGGGCGGTGCACCTGGACGTCGAGGGGGTTCTGGCGTTGGGTGCGCCGGCGACGTTCGCGGTGTGGTCGACACCGGCGGGGGTGCAGCGGGGTCTGCCGGTGTTGCTGGCCGAGGACCCGGAGCAGTGGGGTCCGGACGACCCGACGCCGCTGCCGGTGTGTCGGCGTCTGGTGCTGCGCGGTGAGGTCATCTACGAGGAAGGGTCGTCGTGAGCGAGCAGATGAGCGGTGTGGCGTGACCGGCAAGCTTGATCTTGATCCGGTGTTGGTGGCGCGGGCGCGGGAGTTGGCGCGTCGGGCCGGGCAGCCGGTGGTGGACCTGGCTCGCAGCCACACCACCGTGTCGGTGGAGCGGGCGGTGCTGCGGTTGGCCGGCGTGAGCGGCGCCGACCCGGACGGCATTCCGTGGGTGAACCGGCTCGTCGACGCGGTCGCCGCGGACGTCGGGTTGGGTCACGGGGTGGCGGTGCCGGTGTTCGACGCCCTGGCCCGTGAGGGCGGCACCGATGTGACGTTGCTGGCGCAGAAGGCCGCGGCCGGGTCGGTGCGGTTCACCCAGCCGACCGGGCGGGCCGCGACGGCGGCCCGGTCGGCGGCGCGCAGGGCGGTCGGGGCGGGCATCCGGCGCATCGACCGGCGGCGCGCCGAACGGGACCGGCTCATCAAGCGGCACGGGGACCCGAAGCAGCGGCCGTGGATCTACCTGATCGTGGCGACCGGGGACATCTACGAGGACATTCCGCAGGCGCAGGCGGCGGCGCGGGCCGGCGCGGACGTGATCGCGGTGATCCGTTCGACGGGGCAGTCGCTGCTGGACTACGTGCCCGAGGGCGCGACCCGGGAGGGTTTCGCCGGCACGTACGCCACGCAGGAGAACTTCCGGTTGATGCGCGCGGCGTTGGACGAGTCGTCGAAGGAGTTGGGCCGCTACGTGCGGTTGACCAACTACGCGTCGGGGTTGTGCATGCCGGAGATGGCGACCCTGGCCGGGTTGGAACGCCTCGACATGATGTTGAACGATTCGATGTACGGGATCCTGTTCCGCGACATCAACCCGGTGCGTACGTTCGTCGACCAGCGGTTCTCCCGGCAGGTCCACGCCCGCGCCGGGATCATCATCAACACCGGTGAGGACAACTACCTGACCACCGCCGACGCCGTCGACGAGGCGCACACGGTGACGGTGTCGCAGCTGCTCAACGAGTTCTTCGCGCACGAGGCGGGGTTGGCGGACTGGCAGTTGGGTCTGGGCCACGCGTTCGAGATCAACCCGGAGGTGCCGGAGTCGTTCCGGCTGGAGTTGGCGCACGCCCTGCTGGCCCGGGAGTTGTTCCCGGACGCGCCGCTGAAGTGGATGCCGCCGACGAAACACATGACCGGTGACGTGTTCCGGGGCAACCTGCTCGACGGGTTCTTCAACCTGGCCGGTGCGCTGACCGGTCAGGGGATCCTGCTGGTGGGGATGATGACCGAGGCGGTGGTGACACCGTGGTTGTCGGATCGGGACATCGCCCTGCAGAACGTGCGCTACGTGCTGGGCGCGGCCGGTGGGCTGCACGAGGACTTCGTGCCGGCGCCGGGCGGGTTCATCCGCCGCCGCGCCAACCAGGTCCTCGGTGAGGCGCTGGACCTGTTGGAACGCATCGGGGAGCAGACGTTGCTGACGGCGATCGCCGAGGGCACCTTCGGGATCAAGAAGCGGCCCGCGGACCGGGGCAAGGGCCTCGAC
>NZ_JAGPXZ010000556.1:0-4254 GCF_018070305.1 Micromonospora sp. M51
GGCGTACGGGTTCGCGGTCGCCTCGACGCCCTTGCGCGACAGGTGGTTGGTGAAGAAGACGAAGCCCTCCGGGTCGTACCCCTTCAACAACACCGTCCGCCCGCTCGGCCGGCCGGCCGGGTCGGCGGTGCCCACCACCATGGCGTTCGGTTCGGGCAGCCCGAAGGCCACCGCGTCGGCGAACCAGCTGTCGAACTGGGTGTGCCAGTCGGCGGCCAGGTCAGCCTCGGTCAGGCCCAGGTCCGCGGCGTACTCGTTACGCATCGCGGCCGGGGCGGGTGTGTCACCCGTCACGTCCCCACTCCTTCTCGGGGGCCCCGCCAGCACCCTCCCGCGCTGACCAGCCCGCCCTGCCCAGTCTCACTGAGCCAGGCGGAGAATGCGCGTCCGGGGATGTCGCGTGCAGCACAGTCGCAGCGGGTCGCGTATCCCTTACTCAGCAGGCAAGATGTTCCGAACACATCCCTGAGGGTCGCCTAAGGCGCCCGGCCGATCGGGCCGGATGAGCTGTTCGGGCGCACCGACCAGATCCAGGAGAGCGACATGGCCGATTTCAAACCCGGGCTGGAGGGCGTCGTCGCCTTCGAGACCGAGATCGCCGAACCTGACCGTGAGGGCGGCGCGCTGCGCTATCGCGGGGTCGACATCGAGGATCTGATCGGCCAGGTGTCGTTCGGCAACGTCTGGGCACTGCTGGTCGACGGCCGGTTCGGGCCGGGCCTGCCGCCGGCGGAACCGTTCCCGGTGCCGGTGCACTCCGGTGACATCCGCGTCGACGTGCAGTCCGCAGTCGCCATGCTGGCCCCGTACTGGGGTCTCAACCAACTGCTGGACATCTCCGACGAGCAGGCCCGTGAGGATCTCGCCCGGGTCTCGGTGACAGCGCTCTCCTTCGTCGCCCAGTCTGCTCGCGGCCTCGGCCTGCCGGCCGTGCCGCAGAAGGAGATCGACAAGGCGCAGACCATCGTCGAGCGGTTCTTGAAGCGCTGGCGCGGCGAGCCCGACCCCCGGCACGTCAAGGCCGTCGACGCGTACTTCATCTCGGCCGCCGAGCACGGCCTGAACGCGTCCACCTTCACCGCTCGCATCGTCGCCTCCACCGGGGCGGACGCGGCGGCCTGCATCTCGTCGGGCATCGGCGCCCTCTCCGGCCCGCTGCACGGCGGTGCCCCGTCCCGGGTGCTCAGCATGCTGGAGGCGGTCGAGCGCAGCGGCGACGCGGAGGGTTACGTCAAGGGTGTCCTGGACCGCGGCGAGCGGTTGATGGGCTTCGGCCACCGCGTCTACCGCGCGGAGGACCCGCGCGCCCGGGTGCTCCGGCGCACCGCCAAGGAGCTGGGCGCGCCGCGCTTCGAGATCGCCGAGGCGCTGGAGAAGGCCGCCCTGGCCGAGCTTCAGGCCCGCCGCCCGGACCGGGTGCTGGCCACCAACGTCGAGTTCTGGTCGGCGGTGGTGCTGGACTTCGCCGAGGTGCCGGCGCACATGTTCACCTCGATGTTCACCTGCGCCCGGATGGGCGGCTGGAGCGCGCACATCCTGGAGCAGAAGCGGCTGCAGCGGCTGGTCCGCCCGTCCGCCCGCTACGTCGGCCCGGAGACCCGCAAGCCGTCCGACGTCGAGGGCTGGGCGGCCATTCCGCACGGCGTCTGACCGGTACGAAAGGGGCCCTTCCTCGACGCCGGGCGTCGGGGCGGGGCCCTTTTCGGTGGCTGCCGGCGCCAACTGTGGCGAAGGCCTCAGACCTGCCCTCGGGGGCCCGGCTTCCACCGATGGGTCCGGGTGCGAGGATGGGGGCCGGCAGTGTCGCCGGCCCGCCCTCGCCCTTGCGGAAGGATCTTCAAGACCGTGGCTGACGCACCGATCATCCGGATTCCCGATGAGATCAAGCCCGCCGACGGACGTTTCGGCTGCGGCCCGTCCAAGGTCCGCCCGGCGGCGGTGTCCGCTCTCGCCGAGGTCGCGACCACCTACCTCGGCACTTCGCACCGGCAGAAGACGGTCCGTGACCAGGTGGCCCGGCTGCGCTCCGGCATCGCCGAGTTCTTCTCGCTGCCCGAGGGCTACGAGGTGGTGATCGGCAACGGTGGCACCACCGCGTTCTGGGAGGTCGCCACCTTCGGCCTGATCCGCGACCGGGCCCAGTTCGCCAGCTTCGGCGAGTTCGGCGCCAAGTTCGCCAAGTCGGTCAAGGAAGCCCCGTTCCTGGGTGAGCCGACGGTCCGCAAGGCCGACGCGGGCAGCGCCCCGACCCTGGTCGCCGAGTCCGGCGTGGACGCGTACGCGACGCCGCAGAACGAGACCTCGACCGGTGTGGCGGTTCCGATCAGCCGGGTGGCCGGGGCGGACGAGGGCGCGCTGCTGCTTGTCGACGCGACCTCCGGCGCGGGTGGCCTGGACGTCAACGTCGGCGAGACCGACGTCTACTACTTCGCTCCGCAGAAGTGCTTCGGCTCCGACGGCGGGCTCTGGCTGGCTCTGATGTCCCCGGCCGCACTGGACCGGGCCGCCGAGATCAAGGCGTCCGGGCGCTACATCCCGGCCTTCCTCGATCTGGTAACCGCGATCGACAACTCGCGGCTGGAGCAGACCTACAACACCCCGGCGCTGGCCACCATCTTCCTGGCCGCCGAGCAGACCGACTGGATGAACGCACAGGGCGGTCTGGCCTGGGCGGCGAAGCGCACCGCCGAGAGCGCCGCCGCGGTCTACGGCTGGGCTGAGCGGTCCAGCGTGGCCACCCCGTTCGTCACCGACCCGTCGTTGCGCTCCAACGTGGTCGCCACCATCGACTTCGCCGACGGGGTGGACGCCACGGCGATCGCCAAGGCGCTGCGCGCCAACGGCATCGTGGACACTGAGCCCTACCGCAAGCTCGGTCGCAACCAGCTGCGGGTGGCGCTGTTCCCGGCCGTCGAGCCGGCCGATGTCGAGGCGCTGACCGCGTCCATCGACTACGTGGTCGAGCGACTCTGAGGTTCGTCACGTTCGGTGTCCGTGGAGGCCTCCACGGACACCGAACGTGATCATCGCCGCAGCTCAGTCACGACATGCGGGGTGTCGCTTCCCCCACCCCGAGGCAGATGCGCGTACGGTGGTCCGAGACGCCTGGGTGGCCGACTCGTGGCGTGCGGCCAGCGAAGCGGGACGGAGGCAACGCTATGCGCCCAGTACGCTTCGTCGCCCTCTCCGAGGACGGCCATGCCCTGGTTCTCGCCGACGAGGTGGGGCGGCTGCTCGCCCTGCCCATCGACGAACGGATCTCCGGTGCGTTGCACGCCGAGCCCGGTTCGCCGCCGCTCGCGGTGGCACCGACCGCCGCCGACCCGGTTCCGTCTCTGTCTCCTCGGGACATTCAGGCCCGCATCCGCTCCGGTGAGTCCGCGGAGGATGTCGCCCGGATCGCCGGCGTGCCGGTCGACCGGGTGCTGCGCTATGCCGGCCCGGTGCTGCAGGAGCGGGCGATGCTCGCCCAGCACGCCCGCCGCACCCGTCTCAAGGGCGCGGAGAAGCCCACCCCGCTCGCCGAGGTGGTCAACGGCCGGCTGAGCCAGCACGGCATCGACACCGAGAAGATCTCCTGGGACGCGTACCGGCGTGACGACGGCACCTGGCGGATCATCGCCACCTGGCCGTCGGGCAAGGCCACCGCGCAGGCCATCTGGGATCTCGACAAGACCCGGCAGCAGGTCACCCCGCACGACGACATGGCGCAGTACCTGTGCGCGGAGCGGCCCACGCCGATCCTCGGCCAGGAGCCGGCACCGGAGCGGGGCGGGCACGGCCTGCCTGGTCCGTCGCGCGGTGAGCCGAGTCGTGGTGGGCACGGGTTGCCGGCGGCGTCCGAGCACCCGCGCCCGGGCCGCGATCCGATCCGGGCCGGCCGGGACGCCCTGCTCGCGTCGCTGGACCGTCCGCTCGGCGCCTCGTCGGGTCGTGGGCTGGAGCCGCGTACCCCGGCTGCGCTCGCCGGTTCGGACGCGCCCCGGCAGCGGCCGGTCGGTGGGGGTGCCGCCGCCCTGCTCGGCGGTGGCCAGGGGTCGGCCTTCGACGACGATTCGGACGCGCCCAAGGAGGTGCCGGCCGTGCCGTCGCTGGCGGTGCTCCGGCCCCGTCGGACGGGCGCTGCAGCGGCCGCCGGCGGCGAGTCGACCGACGCCAGCGGCAAGCCGCGCAAGCGGCTCCCGAGCTGGGACGACGTGCTCTTCGGCAGCGGCCCGGCCGCCCGCGAATCCTCCTGACGCCGCGCGGGGTCCG
>NZ_JAGPXZ010000557.1:0-4247 GCF_018070305.1 Micromonospora sp. M51
GGTGGTGCAGTGAGCGATTACGCTGGTCATGCGGGGCAGCCTAGCGGCCCGGTCGATGTGACGACACCTCAATTCCGGTGGCCCGGTCGATCCCCGCGCCGCCTGGTGATCGTTTCGGTCGGCGCGGTGCTGGGCACCTTCCCGGCACAGACAAGGGGTGATGATGAGCCGATCCGTACCACTGCCACCGGCGCGTACCCGACGCTCGCTCGCGCTGCTCCCACTGCTCGGCACCATCGCGCTGGCCGCCGCCTGCACCACCACCGGGGAACCGCCCGACTCGGCCCCGGCGACCACCGCGCCGACCACCACGTCGGCGTCGGCGCCCCCGACGGGCGCACCGTCTCCGAGCGCGAGCAGCCCCCGGGTGACCATCCCGACCTCGGCCTTCGTCGAGTTGCCCGCCGAGCTGCGGAAGTCTCCACGACGGACGACACCCGTCGAGGAGGCCCTGCCGACGCTGTGCGGCAACGAGTTCGGCACCGGCGGCCGGCAGGTCACCGCGAGCGCCGCGATGACCGTCACCTACCAGACGGCCGGCGAGCCCGCCAGCAACGTGCCGCAGGGGATGATCCACCAGACCATCTTCACCTTCGACGGCGCCGGAGCCTCGGCCTACCTGGACCGGCTTCGCACCGCCGTGCAGGCGTGTCCCTCCTACGAGCAGGCCGGAAACCGGGTCACCGTCAAGAGCGAGGTGCTGACCGGGGTCGGTGGCGAGGGGCTGCTGCTGACCCGGACCTGGCCGGAGACGAGCCTGAACGGCGAACGCACCGGCGGCACCGCGTCCAGCCAGATCGCCGTGGCCCGCGTCGACAGCGCGGTGACGGTCTTCAACGACCAGGGGTGGGAGGGCACCAGCGGCAACCCGGCCATCCTGGACCGGGTCGTGCGCGACGGCGTACGCGCCATCGACGCCTGGCAGCGGTAGCTCACCCGGCTGCCGCCGAGACGGGGCTTCCACCGATCGGTCCGTTCCTCGGTCGGATCATGGACAACAGGACGCAAGCTGTGCTCACGCCGGGAGACCTTGGGCTCTCGGTCCACAGTGGGGTTACCGGATACGGCAGCCTGCCGGGCCATCAGCAGTGGTCGGTGGAGGAGGTCGTCATGTCCGATGCTCAGGAGACGAAGGCACCGTGGCTGCCGCCGCGGTGGTTCATCCGGCTGGCCTGGTCGGTGCACCGGGGTCTGTACCGGGTCACCGGCAGCCGGGTCGGGCTGTGGCGGCCGCGCGAGCACCGCTGGGGCACGCTGCGACTGACCACCACCGGTCGCCGCACCGGCCAGCAACGTAGCGTCATCCTCGCGTACTTCGAGGACGGCCCCAACCTGGTCGGGGTGGCGATGAACGGGTGGGGCGAGGGCGCCCCCGCCTGGTGGCTCAACCTGCAGGCCCACCCGGACGCGTCAGTGGACCTGGCTGACGGGCGGCGGCTGGTCCGCGGCCGGGCCGCCACCGCCGACGAGCGGACGCGACTGTGGCCACGCTGGCGCGGGGCCGACAAGAACTTCGAGGCCCATGCGGCGCGGCGATCGTCGGAAACCACTGTGGTGGTGCTGGAGCCCAGACCGGGTGGCGACTCCTCAATGCAGTGACGCGGTTGTTGACCTCAACACCCCGGGTCCACCGGGCTACCAGCGCTGCCACCCGGTCAACGGCCGAACGCGAGGTAGAGACCCAGGCCGAAGTTCACCACCAGGATGATCGCGCCGGCGACGGCAGACCAGCGCTGCCACGCCGTCCACCGGACCGTCCTCTGGGATTCGACGATGCCCGCCTCCTCCACCCGCACGGCTGCGATCCTCTCCCGCTCGCTGGTGTCCCGGCGGTCTGCGGTCATGTTGGCGCTGAACAGGGCGACGTTGGCGCGGAGCTCCTCGGTGAGAAATTGGAGAGCCTGCGTCATCGAGTCGATCGAACCATTGATCTTTCGCAGGTGCTCATCGTGCCCCTGTAGACGTTGCTCGATCCGACCCGCGTCGAGACCGCGGGCGTAGGCAGCCGCCTTTTCCTCGGTGTTCTCCGGACTTGTCATGGTGCCCTCGGCGTCGACGACGGCGCCGCGATCCCCCGCTGGGGCGGAATCTCCACGGCCGCCAGATGGCAGGGCCGGTGTCGAGGCGGGGTGCTTGTGAGAAGCATGGATGTCACCTCCTGAACCCGCACCACCTGGTCCGATGCATCAGTCGTACCACTCGCAGACCGTGAACGCCACTGCTCGGATCCGACAAAACCCCAGGTCAAGGGCCATTCCCGCTCAGCTCGCGCCGGGGTCGTGGGGCCGGGCAAGCCCGGGGAGACAACCGCGGCGGTACGCCGTTGCGAGCGCGTACATCCCGGGTGGTAGGCCCGTTGGCAACTCCGGCATGACGACTCGCGGGCGGTCCCGTTCCTACGCTGCCGCATGTAGTCGTCAGCCGACCGAGGGGAACCACGATGTCCGTCCGCCACCTGCTCGCCACCGCCGTAGCCGTCCCAATCGGGGGGATCACGCTCAGCGCGCCGGCAGCCGCGCACGCCTCGGCCCAGTCGACCGCAGCCGCTGCGCTCTCCATGAGCTCCGGGCGTCTCGGTGCCAGCGCCGCCGTCCTGCTGGGCCTGGCCGGCGCCGTCGTCGGGGGGCTGGCTCTGGCCCGCCCCGCCAGTCGCATCGGCACCGGCTCGGGCAGCCTCGGAGCCGTCCTGGCCCTGGCGGCGGGCCTGATCAGCATGGCGCTCGGTGGGCTGGTGGTGGTCACCTCCGACAGTGGCATCGGCACCGGCAACGGGCGAGGCGGCGCCTTCGTGGCCCTGGTGGTTGGACTGGTCGGCGTGGTCCTCGGTGGGCTGGCTCTGGCCCGCGCCCGTCGCACTGCTCGGCTGACCACCTGACCGGTCGGCACGCGGGTCGGAGCCCCGGTGGTGGCGCTGCCCGCCACCGTGGGCGTGCTCAGGAGCGGGTGAGCCAACCAGGCACGGTCAGGCCGGACTCGTAGGCGAGGATCACCAACTGGGCCCGGTCCCGGGCAGCGGCCTTGGTCATGATCCGGCTGACATGTGTCTTGGCGGTGGCCGGGCTCAGCACCAGGCGCGAAGCGATCTCGTCGTTGGACAGACCGGCCGCGACCAGCGCCAGCACTTCACGCTCGCGCTCGGTGAGCACGCTCAGTCGCGGCCCCGGATCGGGATGCCCGGCCCGGGCCGCGAACTCGGCGATCAACCGGCGGGTGATCGACGGCGCGATCAGCGCGTCACCGCGGGCCACGACCCGCACTCCGTGGATCAACTCGGCCGGCTCGGTGTCCTTGACCAGAAAGCCACTGGCGCCGGCCCGCAGCGCTCCATAGACGTATTCGTCCAGGTCGAACGTGGTCAGGATGATGACCCGGGCGTCGGAGTTCCCGACGATCTCCCCGGTGGCGGTCAGGCCGTCCAGCCCGGGCATCCGGATGTCCATGAGGACCACATCCGGCCGCAGTTGCCGGGCCAACCGCACCGCCTCGGCGCCGTCGGCAGCCTCGCCGACGACCTCGATGCCGTCCTCACCCTCCAGGATGGACCGGAAACCGGCGCGCACCAGGGTCTGATCGTCGACGAGCAGCAGCCGGATCATGCCCGCTCCCCCGCCGGGCTCGGCCGCGCCGGCAGCCGGGCGCAGACCCGAAAGCCACCGTCCGGCTGCGAGCCCGTGGTCAGCGAACCGCCCAGTGCCCGTGCCCGCTCCCGCATTCCGGAGATCCCGCTGCCCGGCGTGCCCGGTTGACTGGTGCCGTCGTCCTCGACCTCCACGAGCACGTCATCGTGGTCGGGCCGGACCCGGACCACCGCGGTGGTGGCACCCGCGTGCCGCGCCACGTTGGTGAGCGCCTCCTGGACGATCCGGTACACCGCCAGGTCGACCTCCGGTGGCAGCGGCCGGGTCTCGGCCAACTCGGTGCGGATCTCCAACTCCGGCCGACCGGCCGTCCTGACGAGATCGTCGAGGCGGGACAGACCGGGTGCGGGCACTGCCGCCCCCGCACCCTCTTCCCGCAGTACGCCGAGCGTCGCGCGCAACTCGTGCAGGGTCTCCTTGCTGGCCTGTTTGATCGCGGTGAGGGCCTGCTCGGACCGGGCCGGGTCGGGCCGGTGCAGCGCGGCGCTGGCCTGCACGTTGATCAGTGACAGGTGGTGGCCGAGCACGTCGTGCAGTTCCCGGGCGATGCGCAGCCGTTCCTCGGTGGCCCGTCGGCGGGCCGCCTCCGCCACCCGCTGCTCGGCGACG
>NZ_JAGPXZ010000558.1:0-4228 GCF_018070305.1 Micromonospora sp. M51
GACGTGGTGATCTGGATCCGGGGCCCGGCCTTCAGCGTCACCGGCCGCAGGTCGGCCCGCTCGACGGTGGGGCGACGTCCGCGGCGGCGACCGGCGGCGACCGCCCGGGTCAGCGCGGGGTCGAGCAGCAGCGCCCGAACCTCGGTCAGGGCGGCGTCCAGTGGTTGCGGCATCGTTCCATCTTCAGCAGGCGGGGTGGGAGACGGGAACATCCCCCACGCCGCGCGAGGCGGTGCGGGGGATGTCAGGTGTGGCTGGTGGTCAGTCGGCGGTCGCCTCGGCCGGCGTACCCGCACCGGAACCGCCACCACGGCGGCGTCGGCGGCGGCGCGGCTTCGACGGTTCACCGTCGGACGCGGTGGTCGGCTCGGCGGGGCCGGAGTCGGCGGAGATCACCGCGGTGGTCTCGCCCGCGACCACCTCGCCGGCGCGGCGGCGACGCCGGCGGCGGGGGGTACGGGTGCCTTCCTCGGCGGCGTCGACAGCGGGTGCGTCGGCGGCGACCGGCGTGCCGGCGTCGGGGCGGTCGCGGCGACCATCGCCCCGACCACGACGTTCGCCGCGACCCTCGCCACGGCTCTCACCGCGTCGGGAGCCTCGGCCGCCGCTGTCGCCCCGGCGGGAGCGGGTCGTCCCACCCAGGTCCTCTTCGATCTCGGCGGACAGCCCGGCCCGGGTGCGCTCGGCCGTGGGCAGCGTGCCGCTGACCTCGGTGGAGATGTGCAGGTCGGTGTAGAGGTGCGGCGACGTGTGGTACGTCTCCGGCGGCTCCGGCATCTCCAGACCGAGGGTCTTGTCGATGATCCGCCAGCGCGGCATGTCGTCCCAGTCGACGAAGGTCACCGCGACACCCGTCGCGCCGGCCCGGCCGGTACGACCGATCCGGTGGGTGTAGGTGTCCTGGTCTTCCGGGCAGTCGTAGTTGATGACGTGGGTGACGCCGGTCACGTCCAATCCGCGGGCCGCCACGTCGGTGGCGACCAGGATGTCGATCTTGCCGGCCCGGAAGGCCCGCAGGGCCCGCTCGCGGGCACCCTGGCCGAGATCACCGTGGACCGCGGCGACCGCGAACCCACGGAAGTCGAGGTCCTCGGCGACCCGGTCGGCGGCCCGCTTGGTACGGGTGAAGATCATGGTCAACCCACGCCCCTCCGCCTGGAGGATGCGCGCCACCACCTCGACCTTGTTCATCGAGTGGGTGCGGTAGACCAGCTGCTGGGTCTGCGGCGACGGGCCGGTCTCGGCGGTGTGCCCGGCGTGGATCGTCATCGGCTGGCGCAGGAAACGCCGCGACAGGGTGACGATCGGGTCCGGCATGGTGGCCGAGAAGAGCATCGTCTGCCGGTCTTCCGGAAGCATCGCCAGGATCTTCTCGACGTCGTCGAGGAAGCCCAGGTCGAGCATCCGGTCGGCCTCGTCGAGGACGAGCGCGCGCACCCGGTCGAGCCGCAGGTGCTTCTGCTTCTGCAGGTCCATCAGTCGCCCGGGGGTGCCGACCAGGATCTCGACACCCTTGCGCAGCGCGTCGATCTGCGGCTCGTACGCCACGCCGCCGTAGATCGGCAGCACCCGGACGCCGCGCGTCCGGCCAGCGGCGGCCAGGTCCTTGGCAACCTGGATGCCCAGCTCACGGGTGGGGACGACGACCAGCGCCTGCGGGACGCCGTCGCTGCCCTCGCTCGGGGCGAAGACCCGGTCGAGCAGCGGAACGCCGAAGCCGAGGGTCTTGCCGGTGCCGGTGGGTGCCTGCCCGATCAGGTCGACGCCGCGCAGCGCGATCGGGATCGCGTACTCCTGGATGGCGAAGGCGCGGGTGATGCCGGCCGAGGCCAGCGCCTCGACGGTCTCGGCGCGGGCGCCGAGTGCGGCGAACGTGGGGGCCTCCGGTCGGACCGGGGCGGTGGGGGCCAGTTCCTGGCCGTCCAGCAAATCTTGAGTCAGGTCGCTCATGTGGATGTGGGGGTGCCCTCTCGTGGGTGCGCCCGTCCTGTCCTCAGGGCGCGTTCGGTATGACGCGGGCCACACGGTCGGCGGCAGATTGCCGAGCTGGACCGGGCCGCACGCGCGCCGCAGGCTGAGCTTCGATCAGATCGGCGCCCACGGCAACTGCTCCATGTTACCTGAACAGGCATGCCTGCGTCCCGATTCCCGGGCGGCCATCCGCCACGCGGGGCAAGTAAATGTGACCTGCATCACGGCTTGACTGACCTGGTTCGCCCCGCCCCCGCAGAGTCGGGTGGGAGTCGTATCAGGTGCGAAGTTGGCGAAAACGGTTACGACGCGCACCGCGGCTTCATGATCGATCGGGCCGGCGCGGGCGCGCGCCCGGTAGCCTGCCGCTCGTGTCCGCCTTTGCCGTCGTCGATCTTCTGGGTCTCGTCGCCTTCGGCGAGCTGCTGGCCTTCGAGCGGATGGCCGGCGACGCCCGCCTCGCTCCCGACCTGCGCCGCCGGGCCGCGCTGAACGAGATGGCCGCGGCCGAGATCGCCAACTACCGACGCCTCGCCGACCGGCTCACCGAACTGGGCGTACCGCCGGAGGACGCGATGGCACCCTATGTCGAGCCGGTGCAGGCGTACCACGACTCGACCGAGCCGCGGGACTGGGCGGAAGTGGTCACCAAGGCGTACGTCGGTGACGCGATCACCGACGACTTCGTCCGCGAGATCGCCGACGCGCTGGCGGAACCGGACCGGGCGTTGGTGCTGGACGTCCTGCACGACTTGCGGTACGCGGACTTCGCCGCGGCGGAGATCAGGATGGCCGTCGCCGACGACCCCCGGGTGGCCGGTCGGCTCTCGATGTGGGCCCGACGGCTGGTCGGAGAGGCGTTGTCCCAGGCCGGCCGGGTCGCCGCCGAGCGGGCCACGCTCACCGCGCTGATCGCACGGGACGGCCGGGTCGACGTGCCGGGGCTGTTCGGCAGGCTCACCGCCGCGCACACCGCACGGATGACCGCCGCCGGGTTGAACAACTGACCGGTCGACCGCTCGGCGCACGCCTGAGCGTCGGCTGGTCGGGTCGGTGCCGGCCTGCGGCAGGTGGGCCGGACGCCGACCTGCCGCGATGGCCGGACCGGTCAGCGGACGGTGAACCCGACCGCCCGGGGCGACGCCTCGGCGATCTCGACGTAGGCGACCTTCTCGACGGGAACGATGACCCGCCGGCCCTTCTCGTCGGTCAGGGAGAGCGTGCCGCCGTTGCCGGCGAAGGCGTCGGTCACGATCTGCTCGATCTCGGCCGGCGACTGCGCGCTGTCCAGAACCAGCTCGCGCGGCGCGTACTGCACGCCGATCTTGACCTCCACTGTGCCTCCTCAACTGGGGCGAAAGAACCGCCCTGCGAAGGCTATCCGATCACGGGGTCGACGGTCAGGCTGACTCACCTTGCAGCGGGAAGCTCGCGATGCCCCGCCACGACAGCGCGGCCACCAACGCCTCGGCCTCGGCCTTCGGCACCTGCCGCCCGCCGGCCAGCCAGAACTGCGCGGCCGTCTCCGCGGCCCCGACCAGCCCGGAGGCGAGCAACTCGGCGTGTGCCCGGCTCACCCCGGTGTCGGAGATGATCGTGTCGGTGATCGCCGCGATGCAGCCCTGCTCGACCCGCTCCACCCGCTGCCGCACCGCCGGGTCGTTACGCAGATCCGACTCGAAGACGAGCCGGAACGCCTCACTCTCGTGGTCGACGAAGTCGAAGTACGCCCGCACGGACGCGCTGACCCGCTCCTTGTTGTCGCTGGTGCCGCGCATCGCTTCCTGCACCTGAGCGACGATGGCGTCACAGTGCGTGTCGAGCAGCGCCAGGTAGAGATCCATCTTTCCGGGAAAGTGTTGGTAGAGCACCGGCTTCGAGACCCCGGCCCGCTCGGCGATGTCGTCCATCGCGGCGGCGTGGTAGCCCTGCGCGACGAACACCTCCTGCGCCGCAGCGAGAAGCTGCTTACGACGCGCGGAGCGGGGCAGGCGGGTGGGCCGGCCAGCGGTCTGTGCACCGTTCCCCGCAGCGGTCATGGGATCCTCCGAGTTCTCCGTACGAGCCGGCATTTTCCCCCCAGACCGGGCGAGGCCCGTGACCTCCGTTGTGGAAATGGCCCGCCGCTGTAACTTATCGCCACTCTCGGCACACGGTAGCCTCAGCGGGGGCGACCAAGGAGCGCGCGGTGAGTGAAACAGGGCAACCCGGAGCCGCCACCCCGGGAGAGCACGGTGACGGAGCGGGTCAGCACGAC
>NZ_JAGPXZ010000559.1:0-4225 GCF_018070305.1 Micromonospora sp. M51
CCACTCGATGGTGCCCGGCGGCTTGCTGGTGACGTCCAGGACCACCCGGTTGACCTCGGCGACCTCGTTGGTGATCCGGGTGGAGATCCGGGCCACCACGTCGTAGGGCAGCCGGGACCAGTCGGCGGTCATCGCGTCCTCGCTGGAGACCGGGCGCAGCACCACGGGGTGCCCGTAGCTGCGCCCGTCTCCCTGCACACCGACGCTGCGCACGTCGGCGAGCAGCACCACCGGGAACTGCCACACGCCCCGGTCGAGGCCGGCGGCGGTCAACTCCTCGCGGGCGATCAGGTCGGCCTGGCGAAGCAGGTCGAGGCGCTCCTGGTCGACGGCGCCGATGATCCGGATGGCGAGGCCGGGGCCGGGGAACGGGTGCCGCCAGACCATCGCCTCGGGCAGACCCAGCTGGAGGCCGAGCGCTCGGACCTCGTCCTTGAACAGGGTGCGCAGCGGCTCGACCAGCGCGAACTTCAGGTCCTCCGGGAGGCCGCCGACGTTGTGGTGGCTCTTGATGTTGGCGGTGCCGGTGCCGCCGCCGGACTCCACCACGTCGGGGTAGAGGGTGCCCTGGACGAGGAACTCCACGTCGCCGTGCGCGGCGATCTCGCGGGCCGCCGCCTCGAAGACCCGGATGAACTCCCGGCCAATGATCTTGCGCTTCTGCTCCGGGTCGGTCACCCCGGCGAGCGCGCCGAGGAACCGGTCGGCGGCGTCGACCACCTTCAGCTTGATGCCGGTGGCGGCGACGTAGTCCTTCTCCACCTGCTCGGCCTCGCCGGCGCGCAGCAGGCCGTGGTCGACGAAGACGCAGGTGAGCTGGTCACCGACGGCCTTGTGCACCAGCGCCGCGGCGACCGCCGAGTCCACCCCGCCGGAGAGGCCGCAGATGACCTCCTTGTCGCCGATCTGGGCGCGGATCCGGGCGACCTGCTCGTCGATGATGTTCTCGGGCGTCCAGGTCGGCTCGATGCCGGCGATGTCGTAGAGGAAACGGGTCAGCATCTCCTGGCCGTGCGCGGTGTGCCCGACCTCCGGGTGGAACTGCACGCCGGCCCGCCGGCCGGCCAGGTCCTCGAATGCCGCGACGGGGGCGCCCGCCGACTCGGCGGTCACCGTGAAGCCCTCGGGCGCCTCGGTGACGCAGTCGCCGTGGCTCATCCACACCGGCAGGTCGGCCGGCAGGTCCCGCAGCAGCACACCGGGGTCGAGCAGGCGGGGGCGCAGCGGGGTGCCGCCGTACTCACGGTTGCCGGTCCTGGTGACCGTGCCGCCGAGCGCCTGGGCCATCGCCTGGAAGCCGTAGCAGATGCCGAAGACCGGCACGTCGGCGTTGAACACCCCCGCGTCGATCTGCGGTGCGTCCGGGGCGTAGACGCTGGCCGGGCCGCCGGACAGGATGATCGCGGCGGGGTTCTTCGCCAGCATCTCGGCGATCGGCATCGAGTGCGGCACGATCTCGGAGTAGACCTTCGCCTCACGGACCCGACGGGCGATGAGCTGGGCGTACTGGGCTCCGAAGTCCACCACGAGGACAGGGCGAGGCAGGCTCATGTGCACAAAGCCTACCGAGTGTCACCCCCGCTCCCGGCACCGGCTCGCCAGCAAGCCCCACTTCCCGCGATCGTGCACTTTCTGCCCCGACAAAGGCCACGAATGCCGCGCAACGACGACCGAAAGTGCACGATCGCGGGGGTTGCGGGAGGTCAAGGACGCAGCGCGCCCGGGGCGTTCGGCGGGACTGCCGGGTTTCGCGGGGGTACGGGGGGCAGCCGGCGGTACGGGCCGCCGAGCGGCGGGCGGGGATCTTCCTCGCCCTGGTTCGGCCAGAAGGTCATGGCCCGTTCCGCCTGGGCGGTGATCGTCAGGGAGGGGTTCACGCCCAGGTTGGCCGAGACCGCCGCGCCGTCGACCACGTGCAGCCCGGCGTGCCCGTACACCCGGTGCCAGGGATCGATCACTCCGTCGGCCGCTGTCGCGCCGATGACCGCCCCGCCCAGGATGTGCGCGGTCACCGGGATGTCGAACGGCTCGGTGAGCGAGCCGCCGGCGGTGCCGCCGATCTCGTCGGCGAGCAGCCGGGCCGCTGTGTTGCCGGCCGGGATCCAGGTCGGGCTCGGGGTGCCGTGACCCGGGCCGGTGACCAGCCTGCGGCCCAGCGGGCCACGCCGCCACCGGGTGGTCAGCGAGTTGTCCACCGACTGCATGACCAGGGCGATCACCGTCCGTTCCGACCAGCCCCGGACCGACACCATCCGCGCGGCCAACCCGGGCTGCCGCACGATGCGGCCCAGCCAGCGGCGTACCCGGTGCGGGCCGCCGTCGACCAGCAGCGACTGGAGCAGCCCCATCGCGTTGGAGCCGCGCCCGTAGCGGACCGGCTCGATGTGCGTCTGCGGGTCGGGGTGGAACGAGCTGGTGATGGCCACCCCCTCGGTGTAGTCCAACCGCTCGGAGCGGGCCCGCTGTCGTGGCACCGAGGCGCCGAGGATCGCCTCCGAGTTGGTTCGGGTCAGCTCGCCGAGGCGGGGCGAGAGCCCGGGGAGCGCCGCGTCGGCGCGCATCGCGTGCAGCAGCCGCTGGGTGCCGAGCGCCCCGGCGGCGAAGACCACCTGGTCGGCGTGGATGACCTGCCGGCCCCGGCGCAGCCAGGCGCCGGTGCGTTCGGTGTGCACCTGGTAGCCGCCGCCGTCGGCGGGCCGGACGGCGGTCACGGTGGTCAACGGGCGGACCGTGACCCCGAGCCGCTCGGCGAGCCAGAGGTAGTTCTTGACAAGCGTGTTCTTCGCCCCGTGCCGGCAACCGGTCATGCACGAGCCGCAGTGCGTGCAGCCGGTGCGCTCCGGGCCGGCGCCGCCGAAGTACGGGTCCGCGACCCGCTGGCCGGGCCGGCCGATGTGCACGCCCACCGGGGTGGCGTGGAAGGTGTGCCCCACCCCCATCCGCTCGGCCACCGCCCGCATGGCCCGGTCCGCACCGGTGTGCACGGGATACGTGGTGACGCCGAGCATCCGTTTCGCCTGGTCGTAGTGGTGGGCCAACTCGTCGCGCCAGTCGGTGATGTCCCGCCACTGCGGGTCGTCGTAGAAGGCCGGCAGCGGTTCGTAGAGGGTGTTCGCGTAGACCAGCGAACCGCCGCCCACCCCGGCGCCGGAGAGCACCAGCACCCCGCCGCCGGATCGTCGGTCGGCCGGGCGGAGCAGGGTGAGTCGTTGGATGCCGTAGCAGCCCAGCTTCGGTGCCCAGAGGAACCGGCGGACCCGCCAGGATGTCTGCGGGAACTCCTCGTCGGTGAAGCGGCGGCCGGCCTCCAGCACCGCCACCGAGTAACCCTTCTCGGCGAGTCGGAGCGCGGTGACGCTGCCACCGAAGCCGGACCCGATGACGACCACGTCGTACCGCATGAAGGCATCATTACTCGTGAGTAGCGCTCGCGCCAGCGGCACTTTTCGCGCGATCATGCTCCGGCCGACCGACCCGGCGCCTCCCGGCCGCAACCCGGAGCACCCGTCGGAGCGTTGTTCACCAGACGGGTGGGAGGAATCCGCATGGTTCTCGGGTCGATGGCACCACGCCGACGGTGGCTGCTGCTGGGGCTCACGGCCCTCGCCGTGGTCGCGCTGATCGCGGCCGGCGCCGTGGTGGTCACCCGGCTGACCGGTGACAACACGCCGGGCGGCGCTCCGGTGGCCGGCTCACCGACCCCGTCGCCGGTCGGCACGCCCACCCCGAGCCCCAGCGGTCCACCGCCGGGCGCGGACATCACCGGCCCGCTCAACCTGCTGCTGGTCGGTGTGGACACCCGGGTCAGCGTGCCCGGATGGGAGCCGCACTCGGACGCCGTGCTGGTGCTGCACGTACCCAAGGGACTGAACCGGGCGTACCTCTTCTCACTCCCCCGCGACCTGCTCGTGGACATCCCGGCGTTCCCGAAGGCCGGCTACAAGGGCGGCAAGACCAAGCTCACCCACGCGATGAGCTTCGGCAGCCGGGTGCCGGGCAAACCCAAACAACCCAGCACCGCCCAGGGGTACGAGCTGCTGCGCAGCACGGTCAGCGGTTACACCGGGCTGCGCATCGACGCTGGCGCGGTGCTCACGTTCAACGGGTTCGACCGGCTGGTCGACGAACTGGGCGGGGTGGACATCTACGTCGACCAGCGGGTCGAGTCGCTGCACCGTCGACCGGACGGCAAGTACCGCGAGCCCGCGCCGGGCGGGTACAAGGG
>NZ_JAGPXZ010000056.1:0-14934 GCF_018070305.1 Micromonospora sp. M51
GGCCGGCGGTCGCGTCGCACGCCTGGACCAGCTGGCCGATCAGGTTCGCCCGTACCACCGGGGGTCCCGCTGGCGCGAGCGCCAGCAGCGCCGCCACCGCCCGGTCGGCCCGCGCGGTCGACGCCGGGTCCACCCCCGGGTGGTACGCGGCCGCGACGACCGCGACCGCCGTCCCGGCGGCTGCCGGATCCGCGAAACCGAGGCGAGCGGCCAACGCCCGCAGCGGCACCGGCCGGGCCAGTTCCCGGATCACGTCGACCCGGTCGCCGGACCGGTCGAGAACGGCCACGGTCAGCCGGGCCGCATCGTGTCGCAGCTCGTCCGGGTCCAGCGGGGCCAGCGCCGCCACCGCGACCGCCCGACGGTCGGCGTGCTGTCGCGGCGCGCTGAACCGGCTGACCGTGGCGCGCAGCCAGGCGAGGGTGCCGAACGGACCAGTGTCGACGGGCGGCACCCGCAACGCCGGGTCGGTGAGTGCGGCCCGCACGTCGGCGTGCCGGGTCACCCACCAGCCGCGCTCCGGTGCGAACGAGGGTGGCCCACACGCCGGGGTTCCCGGGGCGGGCGCGATGACGGGCCAGGTGTCTGTCACCGCCCGACCGTAGGGCGCGAACCTTTCGCCCCGCACCGAACGATCCCGCCCCCGTCAGGCGCGCACAATCGTCAGGCGCGGCCGCTCCTGGGCGGCGGGGCTACCGGCGGGTCGAGGGTGTGGTCGGGGACCGCCAGAGCCGCGGCCAGGCCAGGGCGGCCGGTGGGCGTGAGGCGGACGGCGCGGCCTGCGCCCCGGCTGATCCAACCCAGGTCGGTGAAGCGGCGGCAGAGCGCCGCGCCGAGCGCGCCGGCCAGGTGCGGGCGGCGTTCGGTCCAGTCCAGGCAGTCGCGGACCACCGGGCGGCGGGCGGCGCGCAGCACGTCCACGGGTACGCCCAACCCGCTCACCCAGGCCCAGCCGTCGGGCGTCAGCGCCAGCCCGCTGGACCGGTCGAGCCGGCCCGCGCTGAGCAGCGCGTCGTACATCAACACGCCCAGCCGCCCGGCGAGGTGGTCGTAACAGGTCCGGGCGTACGCCAGGGAGGCGCTGGCGGTCGCCGCGCGCAGCGACCCGGTCGGTGTGGGGGTGGCCGGAGCGTGGCCGGCCAGGTCCTCGATCAGCTGGGCCACCGCCGGCCCGGCCAGTCGCAGGTAGCGGTGCCGACCCTGTCGTTCCTCGACGAGCAGCCCACCGCGGACCAGTCGGGTGAGGTGGTCGCTGGCCGTCGACGGGGCGACGCCGGCGCGCCGGGCCAGCTCACCGGCGGTCCACGCCCGCCCGTCGAGCAGGGCCAGGCACATCCCGGCGCGGGTGCCGTCGGCCAGCAGGGCGGCCAGTTCGGCCATCCCCCGGCCGTCGGTGCCAACGCTCATCGCCTCAGTCTAGAAAGGCAGCCGACGCACCGGTGACCAGCGACCCGGGGCCTCCGTCAGGTTGACGGAGGCCCCCGGTCCTCGTGATGCCGAGGATCAGTCCTTCGGCGTCGGGATGAGGTGCGCGCCGAAGCTGACCTGCGACGGGCTCACCTTCGCTGCCGCCATCCCACCGGGGGCGGCGAACCGCCGGTCCAGCGCGATGGTGGTGTTGTTCCGGTTGCGGTACACCACCACGAATCCGGTTCCGCCGGAGTTCTGGATCGGCGCGATGCTGGGATCGGTGGCGGCGGTGGCGGCGGTCGGGTCGCTCGGGTTCTCGTACAGGCGCAGCCACTCACCCCAGGTGCCGGAGCCCTGCTCGGTCTCGTACACCCGGTACATCTCGTTGTCGGGCCCGCGGGCGACAACAGCGATCCGGCCCAAGGCCGGGTCGAGGATCGCGGCCGGGGACCCGGCCGCGGTGAACGTGCCCACCGTCTGCCAGGTGCTCGGCCAGGCGCCGCCCAGTTCCTGCTTCTTCGTGATCAGCGAACCGTCGGCCGCACGGGCCATCACGCCGGTGCGGTAGCCCTGGTTGAGGAAGGCGGCCGGCACCCCGGTCACGTTCCCGCCCAGGTCCACCCAAGCGCTGAGGGTGCCGTCGGTGGAGTAGACAGCGGTCTTGATGGTGCCGGTCATGGTGGTGGAGACCAGCCGGACACCGGTGTCGACATTCACCACTGTCACGCCGCCGGTGAGGTCGACGTCGCCGAGGCTCTTCCACGACGCACCCGTCCCGCTCTGGCGGTAGTGCCACAGGCGACCGTCGACGTCCACCGCGAAGATCACGCTGGTGCCGTCGGCGAGGGTGACAGTGGCGGGCCGGCCGACCATGGTGCCGCCGAGGTTCCCGGTCGTCGCCCAGGTCGCCGCGTTCGCCGCCGTCTGGGCACCGGTCCACACGGTGCCGGTGGTGTGCAGGGCGCTGATCTGCACCTGCTTGTTGCCACTCTGCACGTTCAACGCGGGCTGCCCGGTAAACGCCTCCGCACCGAACTGGGGGATGTGCTGCACGCTCGTGAAGTCGTCCGGGTTCTGCTGGTGCACGACCCGCACCTGACCGGTGTTGTCGGTGTGCGCGTACACGATGACCCCGAGCGCGCTGCCGTCGCTCGGCTGCCCCTGCAAGGCCGTCGAGCGGGAGAAGGACTCGGTGGGCAGGAACGGAAGCGGGTCGGCGAACCAGCCCTGCAGGTCGACCACGATGTGCACGGTCCCACTGCTGGCGTTCTTGATCCGTACCTTCCCCTCGGTGCCCAGTTTGGTCACCACGATGCTGGACCGGGCGACGTGCGCGGCGGGGAAATTCGTCGTCGAGACGGTGTTCGCGGTGCTGCCCAGCGGCGTGACGGTGAAGAACCCGTCGACAGTCGGGGCGACCGCATGGACATTGAGGACGGCGGCGGCGATGCCACGGGTCGGCAGGCCGTTGGTGCCGGCGACCGCGACATCGACGGTGCCGTTGGCGGGCACCGGCTGGGCGCCGCTGGGGAAACGGCTGTCGTACAGGGTGACCGCCGGAACCGTGCGCAGGCCGGCGCCGGTGGTGGGGCTGCCGGTCCAGTAGCCCTGGACGGTGATGGCAACATGCACGGCCGAACCGCGGTTCTCCAGCGTCACGGAGCCGGCACCGGGGTTCAGTTTGACGACCATCCCCATCGAGGTGGCGCCCTTGGCGTAGTCGATGCCGGTCTCCGCGGCCGTGCTCGACCCGACGGTCATCCAGCCGTTGCCGGTCGCACCGATCACCACGACGTCCAGCATGACCGCCGTAGCGGAACTGGGCACCAGCCCACCGCCGTAGATGTTGGCGGTACGCGTCCCACGGGTGGGCATCGTGCCGGCGGTGATCCCCTGCCCGGTTCGGGTGTCCACCACCCGGGTGTGGTCCACCGGCACGAAGCCGGAGCCGCTGCCGCCGGTGGCGGTCGTGAAGTAACCCACCACATCCACTCTGATGTGGACGTTGCCGCCCGCGTTGCGCACCGCGAGCTTGCCGTTCGTACCGGGCTTGACCACCGCCGAGTTGGTCATGACCTCGCCGATCGAGGCGTTCATGGCCGACGCCTTCGGTTCCGTCAGGTCCGGGTAGATGGTCAGGAACGTGTTGGCGGTCGGGTAGATCGCCGTCACGTCGACCATCAACGCGCCGACCCCAGTGGTCGGGATACCGGCGATACCGACGGCGTTGAACGTGGTGACCGACTTGGCGCCCCGAACACCAGTCGTGCCGCCGGTGCCGTCCCGGGTGTCCAGAAGGGGCACGCTGTCGATCGGTACGAAGTCACCGCCCCTGCCCGCAGCGTCGGCTTGTGCCGGCAGATCCGGCCTAACCAGAACCGTTCCAGTCGATAGGAGAATGAGCAGCATAGCCATCATGGCCCGCAGCGTTCGTCGCTCGGCTCTTCTCAATGTAAACCCCGTTCTTAATTCACAATTATCCGAACAGTCCCAGCATCCGCATCAACTTCGCCGAAGGATCCCTCCGCCCACCCGGTTGTGTTGATGTTGGGCAAAGAACACCGTCCCGCAGTTCTCAAATTGCGGGAGAAGCCAACGAGACATCACAGCAGGTTCAGTCACCTCGAGCACCGACGAAGCAAGCGAATGAGGCCCCCGCATTGCCCAATAGGAACCAATTCGCGGGCGGGTTAAACCCCTCCCGAGAAATCCGTTCCATACCCAGCGTCCTGAGCAGTCCGATTATCCCCGCCTCCGCCCTCACCGCGAATTGTCCCCTTCTTCCCGCGACGCTTTCTTGCCATTTCCTCGATAGCTCTGCGTGCCTCACGTTGCCGTGCTTCCGGTTCGATCGCTAGCCGAGCCTTACGCCTACGCGCGCGCCACAGCAATCCGCCAGCAGTCAGACCAGCCACAAGCGCCACCGTCAGCACCAACAAAACCGTCTCGCCCATGACCGCCTCGCCCACTAAAAGCTGCTTTTAATCCTTGCCCAAATACCAACAACAATGATCAGGCCAGCACCTATCGGATCTGTCCCCGCTATCTTGACCGCGTCCACCACTCCCTTCACACCACGGGCAACCGACGTCTGGTTCGACTGCTGCGTGCGCAACTCATCGGCGAACGTGATACGCCTATTAGCCACCTCCGGAGCACCCTCGTCAAGCCCGGGCCCAAGATCTCCGACAGGTCCCCGACTCCCCGAACAACCGCACTGCTGCGGCTCGCGGAGATCTCGATTCGGTATCCCTGTCGGCCCCCCATGTACCGCACAGGTGGAGCCGGCGTTGTGAACGAGGACTGGGGTACTGCCAGCTAGCACATGGTAGGTGTGGAGGACATCCACGGTGAGGTTGTAGACCTGGTGATACTCGGTCCACTTCCGAGTGGTAACGACAGACGCTGGCCGGTGATCAGCAGTCTCGAAGATGTAACCGCTCGCCAGATCCGTCGCCTCGACCCAACGGTTCTGATCGGCGATCCAGAATGGGTGCCCGCCCGTGGAGGTCAGTTTCTCCTCGCGGTCACCAAGCCCACCGTCAGTGTCGACGGTGATCTCAACGAGATCCTTGCTGCCCGATCCGACGATAAGTGCGGTAACGGCGTGTTCCTCAGCGCGGCCGGTCGTCGGATCGGTAGCGAGAACCTTGTCGCCGATCTGCACCTGATCGATCCGCTTGGAACTGCCGTCCGCCATCAGCACCCGGGTTTCGCCGGTGAAGCTGTTGCTGGCGCACTTACCGAGCAGACCTCGACCAATGCTGCGGGCCTCGCCCACGCCCGCGTTGAGCGCCTTGCTGCCGGCCGACCGGAGCCCACCGCTCAGCCCACGGATACCCGCGCCCAGCGCCTGGCCGCCGATGGAGCCGAGCGCACCACCGAGAGCGCCGGTGAGACCGCCCATGGCGGTGGCGCCGGCAAGATCTGACCCGCGCTTACCGTCCATGTAGCCGGTGACCGCCGAGCCGACCGCCCCGGCGAGTGCCCCGCAGGCCACCGCCCCGACACCGGTCCAGCCGATCGCCGCGCCGCAGCCCAGACCGACGACGGCACCGACGGCGAAGCCGGCGATCTCGGCGGCGTGCTCGTCGACGAACTGGGTCGCCTTGTCCCAGATCTTCTCGGCGCCCTCGACGAGCGGCGTCAACCTCTGTGCGGCTTCCAGCCAGAGGTTCTGGCTGTATTTTTGCGGGTCCTTGATGGCCATTGTGGTGACCGCGACGACGCTCGCCGCCACCTTGAAACCGGTGGACACCACCTTGCCGAGCGCGATGATGGGCTTTGTCAGGGCCTGGATCACCGGCAACTTGGTGAACTTGACCGCGTTCTTGATGGCTGACTTCGCGGCAGCTGTCACCGCGACCTTGGCTTGGTAGATGCGTTGCGCAACGAGTTGCTTCTGCTGTTTTGCCCAGTCGGCAGCGCGGGCGAGCTGCTTGGCTCCAGACTGGATCTGCTTGCCGACGTAGCGGACGGCGTTCATCGTCTTTTCGCCGAGCCACTTCGCGGTGCTGGAGATGACCCGGCCGACTGCCTTGAGGCCGGACACGGCCAGGTTGACGGTGTAAGAGACGAAGCTCCTGGCGCCGTTGTAGATGGAGGCGCCGACGTTGTACGCCGTCTTGACCACATTGGAGGTGACGTTCGCTACCGCGCTCGCGGCACGCTTCACCCAGCGCGGCCAGTGCCCGTCCGGGTCGTCGAAGTCCAGCGGGGCGCCAGCCCCGTAGGTGTAGCGGTTGGCCAGGATCGAGTCGCCGGTGGTGTAGTTGACGCTGTCCCGCGAGGTGAACGTTCCGGTGCCAGGCTGGTACCAGCGGGCGCCCATGTCGACCTGCCCGGTGTCGGGGTCGGTCCAGTCCCCCTGGAAGCCCAACCGGCCGGTGCTGCCGACGCTGGTCACCTTCTTGCCGAACGGGTCGTACGCGGTGGAGTCGTTCAGCGTTGACAGTTGGGTGTCGGCCGGGTTGATCGCCGCCACCACGTCACCGTGGGCGTCGGTCAGCGACAGGCGCTTGTCGGCGCCCTGGGCGGTGGCGAGCAGCTCGTCGTTCGGCCCGCGACCGTAGTACTCGACGCCGTCGTGCACCACCTCGTCGCCCAGGCCGGCGTAGATGAAGGAGTTGCCGGTACGGGACGTCAGCCGGTCCAGGCCGTCGTAGCTGTAGGTCTGGCCCTGCGCCGCGGTGAGGCGGTCGAAGGCGTCGAACGAGTACTGCTCGGCCAGACCCGAACTGGTCCGGGTCCGCAGGGTGCCCCGCGGGGTGTACGCGTAGGTGTAGTCGCCGTCGGAGAGCAGCCGGTTGCGTTCGTCGAAGGTGGCGGTCTTGGACCCGGCCCGAATCCGGTTGCCGCTGGCGTCCCAGGCGTACGTGACGGTCCCGGCCGGACTGGTCCAGGAGATCAGCCGGCCGGCCTTGTCGTAGTCGTAGGTGTTGTTGCCGGCGCCGGCGGTGCCGGTGGTGTTCTTGCTGGTGAGGTGGCCGTTCAGGTCGAAACCGTAGGTGACCGAGGCGACCGTCTGACCACCCCCGTTGCGCAGCACGTCGCTTTCGATCCGGCCGTAGTCGTCGTACCCGAAGGTGCGGACGCGGCCGGCGCCGTAGTCGACGGTCTTGACGTCACCGGCGGCGTCGTAGTCCAGCTTCTGCTGCTGGCCGGTGATCCCGTCGGTGAGGGTGTCGAGGCGACCCTTGAGGTAGCCGAAGGTGGCGGTGCCGGTCAGATCGGTGCGGATGGTCAGCTGGCCGTCGTCGTTGTAGTCGAAGCTCGCCGTGCCGGACGTGCCGGCGGTGGACAGCAGCCCACCCCTGTCGTTCCAGTCGTACGTGTTGCTGCCACCGGGGGCGTTGACGCTGGTCAACCGGCCGCCCTGGTCATAGTCCAGGGTCCGGGTCGCGGTCGGGGTGTCACCCCCGGAACCGGTCTCCACTGTCAGTCGACCGGACGCGTCGTAGGTCCGCGTGCGGCTCACCCCACCCGGGGCGCTGAGCCGCACGGCGTTGCCGTCGGCGTCGTACGCGACGGTCCAGGTCCGGTCCGCGGCGTTCGGGTGACTCGCCGTGGACGGCTCGATCGCCGACTCCGGCAGGCCCAACGTGTTGTAGGTGTAGATGGTGGAGTTGTTGCGGCCGTCGGTGTAGCGGGTCCGGTTGCCGGCGGCGTCGTACCCGAAGGTGGTGGTGATCGGGTCCGCGTCGGTCGGCTCGACCTGCTTGACGAGCTGGTCCGCCGCGTCGTACTCGTAGGTGGTGACGGTGTTGTAGGGGTCCTTCGACGAGGTCATGTTTCCGGCCTCGTCGTAGCCGTAGCTCTGGGTGCGCAGGACCGTGCCGTCGGCCTTGAGGTTCATGGTGCTGGTTTGGTTGCCGAACTGGTCGTACCCGGTCCGGGTGGTGCGACCGAGGCCGTCGGAGACGCGGACCTGGCGGCCGGCGAAGTCGTACCCGAAGATCGTGGCCTCGCCGGTCGGGGCGGTGCTGCGGGTGATCTCACCGGCTGCGTTGAAGGTGTTGACAGTGGTCGCCCCGGTCGGGGACGACGACGAGGTCAGGTTGCCCGCGTCGTCGTAGGCGAGCTTGCTGACCAGGTTGCGGGTGGTCGGCCGCCGCTCCACGACGGTCTGGGTGACCTGCCGGTCGAGGTCGTCGTAGGTCGACTCGACCCGCGCGCCGGTCGGGCCGGTGACCGAGAGGACCTCACCGGTGCGGGTGTAGGTGTAACGGGTGAGCGCCCGGTCGTCGTTGGTCTTCGCCGGCTCGTCCCGGACGGTCAGCCGGTTGAGCTGGTCGTAGGTGTAGCTGGTGGTGCCCGCCGGGTCGGTCTCCTCCAGCACGTTGCCCACGGCGTCGTAGCGGCGCTTGTGTTCCGGGGTGACCGTCTGGGAGACCCCGGGAGCCTGGTAGGTCGGGGCGAGGCTGCGCACCACCCGGCCGAGCTTGTCGTACTCGGAGGTGGAGACCCGTCCCAGCGGGTCCTTGACCGCGACCTGCTCGCCGAAGGTGTTGTAGCCGACCGAGCTGGTCGGGCTGGTGGGGACGGCCGGGTTCCCGTCGCTCTCGGCCAGGACGGTCGGGCCGCTCTGCCCGATCGGGCGGCCGAGTTCGTCGTAGCGGAAGGTGCTGGTGAACTTCGCCTTGTCGGCGCCGGAGACGTTGCCGCGCGGGTCGGTCACCGAAATGCGCAGACCACGCTTGTCGTACGTGTAGCTGGTCACCCGGGTCTCGCTGCCGGCGGTGACCTTCTCGGTGAGCACGTTGCCGGAGTCGTCGTAGGTGTAGTCGACGACCTCGGAGGTGGCCGGCACCAACCAGCTCAGGTTCGACGGGTTACCGGTGCGGACGACCTGCTTGACGTTGCCGTTGAAGTCGTAGGTGAAGGATTCGGTGCGGCGCAGCCCGCTGGGGTCCTGGACGGTCTTCGCCACCTTGCCGGCCCTGTCCGGCGTGTGGTCGGTGATCTGGGTGCCGTTGGCGCCGACCTTGCGGGTGACGTTGCCGGCCCCGTCGTAGGTGTTCTCCTCCACGACGTAGTCCCGCTTGGAGCCGTCCGGGTTACGGAAGTCCTTGAGAGTGATCTTCTCCAGCAGGTCGTCGCGGTAGTACTTGTACTCCAGTCGCCGGCCCATGGCGTCGGTGTCGCTGGCCAACCGCCCGGCGAAGTCGTACGAGTAGGAGTGCAGGACGAGGTAGTCGCCGGTGCCGGTGCCGGGGGTACCGGCCGGGTCGCTGCGCCAGTCCCGCAGCCGGACCTCGGCCACCTTGTTCTGGGCGGTGTACGCCCAGTCGTAGCGGTTGCCGTTGGCGTCGGTCATTGTCGTCTTGTTGCCGAACCGGTCGTAGCCGAAGCTGGTCTCGTTGCCCTCCGGGTCGACGACCCGGACCGGCCGGCCCTCGTCGTCGTACTCGGTGCTGGTGACCCGCTCGGGGTCACCTCCGAGCAGGTCGGAGACGGTGACCTTGGTGGGGTTGCCGTCGGCGTCGTACTCGTTGACGGTTCGGCTCTGGTGCTGTTTGCCGGTGACCGTGTCGGTGGTGACCGGCCCGGTGACGGTGGCGACCCGTGAGTGTCCGTCGTAGGTGAAGGTGGTGGTGACGCCCGCGGGATAGGTGTCGGAGATGACCTTCTCGGTGATCCGTCGGCCGAGCGCGTCGTAGGTGTACTCGGTCACCAGCCCGGAGGGCTCGGTCACCTTGTGCAGGTCACCGTTGGCGTAGTACGCGTAGGCGGTGGGCTTGGTCTGGGCGTTGGTGATGCTCCTGGCCAGCATCCCGGGCGGGATGATGCCGTTGACGCCGACCTCGCCGCCGCTGGTGTAGGCGTGGGTGACCAGGCTGCCGTCCGGGTTGGTCTGGGTGAGCAGCTGTCCGCTGGGGTGGTACGTGAAGGAGGTCAGGAAGTTGTTGTCGGTCGGCCCCGTGGAGCGGCCGTCGCGCTGAGCCACCACCAGGTCGATCCGAGGGTCGAACTGGTCGGTGATGGTGGTCGAGTAGGTGTAGTAGTTCGTGAAGCACTGCGTGGGCGTACGGCAGCTCTTGCGGGTGGCGAGACGGCCCCTGCTGTCGTAGGTCATCTCGACCGTGTCGCCGTTCTCGTTGGTGACCATGCTCTGCTGGCCGTCCTCGTTGTAGGAGAACGAGCGGATGGCCATGCCGTCCAACGGGTGCCGCACGAAGATCGGCCCACCGGCGTCACCGGGGATCACCGTGCAGAAGGCGGGGTCGTTCGGGTCGGGCTGGGTGCAGACCTCGGTGGGCGGCGGGCTCGGCGTCGGGCTGGTCTGCCCGGGCCGGTCCTCCTCCCGCGTCTCCAGTCCCAGCGGGGTGCCGGAGCGCAGCAGACGACCGGCGAGCGCGTCGTACTCGTACAGGTAGGGGCGGTTGGCCGGATCGAGGACCTGGACGCTGCGCCGCAGGTCGGTGTCGCCGCCGTAGACAGTGGGCTGGCCCACCTTCCAGGTACCGCCGTTGTCGTCGGTGTACTCCTTGACCCGGTCGGTGGCCGTGTCGTACTCGACCTCGGTGGCGACCCGGCCACTGGGCAGGGTGACCCGGGTCAGCTGCTGGGCGGCCGGCTTGGCGTACTGGAAGTGCGCCTTGGCGGTGTCCGGCCCGATCGGGTGGGAGTAGACGGCGACCTCGTCGATGGTGCCGGCGAAGTAACGCTGGGCGGTGCCGCCCCAGCCGGGCCACGAACCGGGCGTCGTCGCCGAGGCGAGGCCGACCTGGTTGAAGGTCAACAGCGAGTGCTCGATCGGCTGCCCGGTCTGCGCGGCCGGGGTGGGAACCTTGACCCCGTCGAGGTACATGGTCTGGGTGTTGGCCATCGCGGAGAGCACCACGTGGTGCCACTGGTTGTCGTTGACGACCTTGGTCGAGGTGAACGGCGCGATCGTGCCGTTGGCGAACTGGCCGCGCAGGAGACCGTCGCTGCCGGTGTAGAGCAGCGGGACGCCGCTGGTGGCGGCGGTACCGACGGCCTTGTCCTGGTAGCCGATGAGCGGCCCGCCGGTCTGGGTCAGGCCGATCTTGAACCACAGCTCGACGGAGACGTCGCGGCTCTTCTTGATCAGGCCCTTGGGCAGCTCCAGGTATGCGGAGGTGCCGTTGAAGCCGGCGGCGGTGCCGGTGGTGCCCTCCAGCACGCCGGGCTGGCCCAGCGTGACGTTGTTGCGGTACGTGCCGGCGTCCTTGCCCAGGTTGATCGCCACGTCGCTGGCCGCGCCGGTGCCCTCGGCCTCACCGAGGTGGTAGTACGAGTCGGGTTTGGCGTCGAGAACGGCGGTGCGGTAGTGCGACCCGGCCGCGTAGGTGTAGTTGGTGCAGGCGGATTCCGGGCCGCAGACCTTGGTCAGCAGGTCACCCGTGTAGGTGTAGTTCCAGGTCAGCGCCGCGCCGTTGACCGCGTCGGTGCTGACCGTGGCGATGCGGTTGCCGTTCCAGGTGAAGCGCAGCGACCGGCCGGCGGTGTTGCTCTGGCTGTTGGCGACCTGCGCCTTGGCGAGCTTGCCGGTCATCGGGTCGGGGATCAGATTCACCGAACGTCCGGAGACGTCGGTGATCTTCTGGAGCTTGTTGAGCAGGGAGAACTGGTAGATGCTGCCGGAGCGGTCGACCAGCTTCCAGTTGCTGCTGTCCACAGTGAGCTTCGCGACCCGGCCCGGCGGCGGGGCGTACGTGCCGTCGGGGTTCTTGCCGAACCGCACCTCCTGGCCGTCCGGGTAGCGGACCACCACGTTGCCGGTGCCGTCGTTGTCGGGGACCAGCGTCATGTCGTACCGGCTGGACCACCCTGCGCCGAAGACACCTGTCGTGCGGGGGTCGAGGCTGTTGTAGGTGCGGACCAGGTTCAGCTCCGGCCCGACCGTCACCACGGTGGCGTCCACCGCCGAGGTGGCGAAGTTTCCGGTCTGCGCGTCGAACTCGCGACCCTGCTCGGCGTTGGGTGAGGTGGCGATCCGGGACAGCAGGTCCGGTTGCGGCACCGAGCTGAACATCGTCGAGTACGGGGAGGTGACCTCGCTGGCGCTGTCCTTGACGTACGACCGCCACAGGTAGCTCTTGCCCCAGACCATCCGGCCGGCAGGCACCACCCAGGACTGCCTCGCCTGGTAGCCGGAGTTGGTGCAGTTGGTGGCCGCGCCGGCGTCGGTGCGGTCGCAGATCTCGAACTTGAACGACAGGGTGGCGCCGGGTGCGGCGTCGGTGTCCACGGCCCGGGCCCAGAGCAACGGGGTGAGCGTGGGCGCCTGGTAGCCGTTCTCCGGGTACAGCTCCTGCACCACCGGCGGCACGTCGAACACCTGGAGCACGATCCGACCGGGTGGCACCTGGTGGTCGGTGAAGACCGCTCCGCCGGTACGCACCATGGTGAAGTCGAGGAAGTAGGAGCCGGGCTCCAACCGCTTGACTGTCGCGTCGAGGGTGACCTTCGCGCCACGAGCCAGGGTGGTGGGCAGGTTGGCGGCCCGCTGCTGAGTCACCGCGGCGCCGGTCTGCGCGTTGTAGACCCGGTAGGCGAGGTAGTAGTTGGCCGGCGTCCACGCCTCGGCGCCGAGGTTGGTGACTGTCACCTTCACCTTGCCGTCCTGGTTTCGCAGGACGGGCGGCTCCGGGGTGGGCTTCGGGATCGCGTACCCGGCGTTGTACGGGCTGTGCGTGACGTAGAGCGCCGGCGGGTTGGCAGTGCCGGTGCCGGCGAACTTCTTCCACGCCGACGTGTCGGTGGTGGACGCCCGCAGCGAGAGACCGTTGTTGGCCTGCTGGCCGTTGGCCCACCGCTGCACCAGGTTACGGCCACCGGCGCCGAGGTCGAACATCTCCCCGGCCGCCGGACAGGCGGACCTGGACTGGCCGAGAGCGACGTACCCGTGGGCGAACGAGCGGCTGACCAGCGCGCCACCCACCGACGGACCCGGGTACGAGTAGCCGGTGCCGGCCGACCACGACCCGGTGACCGGGTGGACGGTGACCGCGCGTGCCTTGCAGGAGGCCGCGTCGAAGTTGACAGCGGAGAGCGCGGCGCCGTGGATGGTGTGGTTCTGCAGCCGGCTCACGAGGTTGCCGAACTTGAGGTAGGCCGCGGCGTTGAAATCGCCGCCGCAGTTGCCCCCGGGGCACGCCGTGGAGGGGAAGCGCCCGACGAGCAACTCGTTGGTGCCGGAGGTGGAGCTACCCCCGTGCACGGACATGCTGCTGTCGGAGTTGAGCGCGTCCACCGGCGGGCCGACAGTCGGGTCGACCTCGACCGGGTACCGCCGGGCGGGGTCAGCCAGCCAGGCCCGGTCGGGGGTTACCTTCAGCGCGGTGTGCCCACCCGTGGTGATCAGCTCGTAGGCGACCTTGGTCGAGGTGGCGGGACCAGCCGTGCCCGAGCCGGCGTCCACCATGTAACCCGGCGGGATGACCCCGCGCTGGTGCCCGGCCCGGTCGGTCAGGACGATCTGGCCGTCGACCAGTTTCGCGGTGAGGTTGCGCAGGTTCAGCGGGAACACGTACGAGGTGGGCGCCTTGGCCGAGTGCAGGACCAGGGTTTCCTTCACGCCACCGGCTCGCGGCTCCAGGCGCAGGTCGACCTCGGGGCGTACGCCGGGGTAGGTGACGGCGGTGCCGTTCACCCGTCCCGGTGCGTTGGTCGCCTCGGCCAGGCCGAAGCCGAACTCGGTGTCACCGTCGAAGCTCAGCCGGGCCAGTTGACTCGCCGCGCCGTTCCCGGCGAGGTGCAGTCCGACCGAGTCGGCAGTGGTCTGCCACCCGTCGGCGGCGGGCACCAGAGTGTGGTCGATGGCCGCCCAGCTGCCGTCGGGCTTGCGGTAGTTGATCGGGGCGGAGGAGAACTCGGTCGTCTGGGTGCCGTCGGCGTTGTCGAAGACGCGTTGGTCGACAGCGCGCTCGGCCGGTCGTTCCCGGCTGGTTCGCTTGTCGAAGCCGCGGGTGTCGTCGACGGGTGCGGTGGCCACCGACGCCTTGTTACGCCCGGGGGCCGGCTTGTCGGCGAGTTTGTGCGGCGGGTACTGCCCGCGCAGCGACGTCGGAAGGTCGCGGTTGGGTCGTCCGGACGTCACGTGCGCCTTGCCCGCCGCCGAACCCCAGGCCTGGCTTGGCTTCGCGCCGCCACCCCGACCGGTGGAGGCGACACCGTCACGGTCCCGGCTACCGCCCGCCGGCAACGCGGTCACCCCGCTGCCACCCAGGTTGAGGATCAGCACACCGGCGAGGGCCGCGGCCAGGAGGGATCGAGTGGTGCCGGAGCCGAACACCGAGCGGTGCCGGAGGAGCCGACCACGCAGATCGGTCAGCCGACCGCGCGGGTCGGGCAGATGCCGAGTGCTGAAGGACATGGTTGGTCACCCCTGGATCGAGGACGGGCGGAGCGGCAGAGACAGGCACGCACGGACCGCGAGACCGGCGAAGGCCCCACACAGTCGGACGGGTGATCGCCGTACCTCTCTACGGGCACGGCGGCGCGCATCGACCCATCGGTCGACGAGAATTTCAGGAGATAGGAAGAGGCAACCCGGGCGGACCGAATTCACGCCGGAGCGGATCGCCCAACACAATCAATAACGACTCGGCACGGCACAATGCCGCCAGGTCAACGGTCACAGCTTCACACCCCCGTGTGCTGTTACTCATCGATATGCCGCTGTAGGTTGCAGCACCGCCCATCGGCTGTCAAGGCACGGCCACAGAAAGCTCGCTGATCAGCACTGCGACCAGGGATGATTACTTTCCGCTAAGCGGCAGGTCATTTGATGGCTTAAGTCCGTTTGCCGCCCACGCCGTCCGGCTCGTTGGCCGTCCATCATGGACGCCGCCGGACTCCACCATCGAACGACGCTTCCGTCCGCCGGCCACGCCTGACAGGAGATCCACGGTCACTGATGACGAGCCTGTCATGGCGGGTGAATCCACCCGTCAACCAGCCGGCAATCACGGCCACAAAATCCATCACAGTCAATACTGTGCTTTCGGTTGAGGATTACGTGAACGTGTCGTATTTGACCAGGCAATCCGCAATAGG